>CALPUC020000057.1 GCA_943326655.2 Rhodoluna limnophila | reverse complement strand
GGCCGTGCCTACACCTTCGAGAAAGACGGCTTCTTTTTCGAAACCGGCCCGAGCTGGTATCTCATGCCAGGCGCTTTCGAGCAGTTCTTCAAACTCATGGGCACCACCGCCGACCAAGAGCTCAATCTGGTTCGCCTTGACCCTGCCTACCAAACTCGCAATGAAGGCGACAAAGACGTCCTGGTTATTCGCGAAAAACTTGCCGACAACATCAAGCTTTTCGAGAGCATCGAAACGGGTGCCGGCAAAGAGTTGCAGAAATACGTTGATTCGGCTGAAGATACTTACAACATCTCAATCGATCACTTCCTCTACACAAACTTTGAGAACACCAAGTCGTTCACGAACCCAGCTGTTCTTAAACGTGCCGCAACCTTCGTGTCGCACCTACTCACTTCTCTAGACACGTTTGCCTCGAAGCACGTGAAAGACGATCGCCTGCGCAAGGTGCTGAACTTCCCTGCGGTATTCCTAGGTGCCAGCCCATACAACACCCCGAGCATGTACCACCTCATGTCTCACGTAGACATGAACGTTGGTGTCTTCTACCCGATGGGCGGTTTCTACACCATCATTCAGGCGATTGAACGCCTAGCCAAGAAACACGGAGCCAAGGTTCACTGCAACTCGAAGGTAACCAAGATTGTTACCCAAGATAAGGCAGTTACCGGAGTCATGGTTGGCGACATCTTCTACCCAGCCGACGTCGTGGTTGGTAACGCCGATCTTCACCACGTGGAAACTCAGCTCTTGAACCCCGACGAGCAAACCCTGCCGCAGAAATGGTGGGACAAACACGAACCAGGCCCGTCGGCCATGTTGCTTATGCTCGGGGTGAAAGGTGCACTTCCTCAATTGGCTCACCACACCCTTTTGAACTCGAAAGACTGGGGTGCCAACTTCGACGAGGTCTTCCACAAAGCCGACGGCAAGCGCAAGGTTCCTAACCCGGCCAGCCTCTACATTTGCAACCCGAGCAAAACCGATCCGAACGTTGCTCCAGCCGGTTACGAGAACCTCTTTGTGCTCGTGCCGATTGCGGCCGACCCGAGCATCGGCGGTCGCGGTGACGAGAAGTTTGAAAAGGCCGCCGACGACATCATCGACCAGATTGCAACCTGGTGCGACATTCCTGATTTGAAGGAACGCATCGTGGTTCGTCACACCATGGGTCCTCGTGATTTCGTGACCGAGCTGAACGCCTGGCAGGGAACCGCGCTAGGCATGGCTCACACGCTCAAGCAGAGTGCCTTCTTCCGCCCAGCGAACATGAGCAAGAAGGTCAAGGGCCTTTACTACGCCGGCCACCACACCGTTCCTGGCATCGGTCTTCCGATGTGTCTGATCGGCGCGGAACTCGTTTACAAGCGTCTCGTTGGCGATAAGAGCGCTGGCCCAATCGCAAACGAACTACAAAAACTCACCGACGACGCTTGGATCGGCCTGAAGTGAATTTCCTCTACCTCCTAACCTTGGCTATTTCACTGGCCGGGCTGGGGGCATTGGACAGAAGGCACAAACTCGCTTTCGCTAAAAACCCGAAGGCCGCTCTTTTGGCTACCGGCCTTCCCTACCTACTTTTTGTAGCTTGGGACTTCACCGGAATCTTCCTGGGTGTCTTCTTCAAAGGCGACTCACCCTACCTTTCGGGCCTAATGCTCGCTCCGGATTTCCCGATTGAGGAACTGTTCTTTCTAGCGGTGCTCTGCTACTCAACGCTGATCATCGCCAACTGGCTTCCGCTTCTGTTGAACCGGAGCAAAAAATGACCTACGGAGATATGACCCTGATTTTTCTGGTGATCGCTGGAATCGCCACCTGGGTAATCAAGAGCCGCTTCCGCTGCTTCACCACACCTATCGTGTTGCTACCGATGCTAATTCTCACAGCGGTTTTCGACAACCTGATCATCCTGGCCGGAATCGTCGACTACGACGCCACCAAGCTCATGGGCATCTACGTTGGAGTGGTGCCGATCGAAGACTTCGCTTACACGGTGGTGGCAGTGCTTCTGGTTCCAGCAATCTGGAAGGCGGTGAACAAGGAGTGACTCTCGGAAAGAAACTGAATTACATCTTTTGGTCGTCTCGGCCGATCTCCTGGGTGAACACCGCTTTTCCTTTCGCCGCTACCTATCTTTTCGTTGAGCGAACCATCGACCTCACCTTGGTTGTGGGGACCTTTTTCTTTCTGATTCCCTACAACCTACTGATGTATGGAATAAACGATGTCTTCGACTACGAAAGTGATTTGCGGAACCCCCGAAAGGGCGGAATTGAAGGCGCGCTGCTACCAAAGAGCGTGCATCGAACGGTAATTTGGTCGGCAATCTTGAGTTGTTTACCATTCGTGGCTTACCTCTTGCTTGTGGGCAACCTGCAGTCTGGGTTCTGGCTCGCTCTAGTGTTGTTCACAGTTGTTGCCTACTCAGCGAAGTACCTGCGTTTCAAAGAAAAGCCGGTGCTCGACTCTCTTACTTCGGCCAGTCACTTCGCCGGACCCATGGTTTTTGCTCTGGCGTTGACCGATGTGACTCTCGCTGATGCAAAAGTTCTTGCCATACTGGCTGCCTTCATGCTCTGGGGAATGGCCTCTCACGCTTTTGGTGCAGTTCAAGACATCAAAGCCGACCGCGAAGGCGGCATCGCCAGCATTGCCACTTACTTCGGTGCTAGAACTATCACCCGTGCGGCTCTAGTTATGTATGTGGCGGCCGGAATTTATCTGCTTACCCTGAGCTGGCCTGCCAATCTCGTCGCGATAGCCGCAATTCCTTACATCGCAATACTTACTCCGCATTTGAATATCACCGATGACAAATGTGAGTCAGCAAACAAGGGTTGGAAGCAGTTCATCTACCTCAACTTCTTCGCGGGAATGGTAGTCACACTTGTGGTGAACTACATCGCCACTACTGGCGGCTAGCCCAGGTAATCAGGTAGCGGCGGTCGAAACTGCCCGAGCAACGGGAACAAGACATGACGGTTTTCGGGCGGCGATGGCGGTAGACCTTATGCCCACTGGGGCAGGTGCCAATTAACTTCGCGGTGGCATCGCCAATTTGTTCACCGGAAATCTTTTTATGGCGGTAACCGATAGACGTTGCCAGCTTTTTCCATTTCGGCCCGTGACCGGCATTTGAACCCGCGAGCGCGTGAGCAATCTCGTGCCTCATCACCTGGTCGATTTCATCTAGCGTGTGGAGGTCTACCAAATAGCGTGAAACGGTGAGCCGATGGTCGTCCCAGTGACAAGCCCCGAGGCGTTTTTTGGCACTGTCGAAACCGAACTTCCAAACTTCGAGATCCAGGTGTTCTCCCATCAGAGCCTCACAATGATTGCGAACTAGGTCGTATCGATCACAGGTCAGGCGAACAGCCCGCTTTCCGCCAGCCCCGAATTCTCGTCCGACTAAAAAACCAGCGCTCTCGTAGGCCGAGCGGCCGGTGGTGTCGTGGAGGTAAACAGCAGTTTTTACCTGGTGCAGTTTTCGACCAAAAATGACGTCACTCGCCACAAATGTCGCGATTTCGGAAAACTCAACTTCTTCCCCATCGAATTCACTCAGCTGCCACTGAAAGCTGCAAACACCCTTACTCAAATCAAATTCTTTGAGTTCCCCGGATGCCAAAAACACATCCCGTTCCGAAGAATAAAAGTCCCAGGAATCGGGGCCGGTGGCTATTGCTGTTATCGAACTCATACGCCTCTAAGTTACAAGCAGAACGAGACATTGTTGCGAAGGCATCAGCGGTTGGTAATCCTCGCCTAAAATTCTTCTATGACCAAACGTAACCGCCCATGGGGCTATCAAGCGCCCGTGGACGGCAAGCCCGCCGACTGGGAACTGCACCCAGACACGGTAGCGGTGCGTGGTGGTCTTGCTCGAAGCGGCTTCGGCGAAACTAGCGAAGCACTCTTCCTTACCTCAGGCTTCACCTACGACTCGGCGGAGCAGGCAGCCGAAGCATTTGCGGATGAAACCGATCACTTCCTTTACTCACGCTTCGACAACCCAACGGTTGCGATGTTTGAGCGCCGGCTAGCTGAACTCGAAGGCGCTGAGGCTTGCAAGGCAACCGCTTCTGGGATGGCCGCAATGTTTGCGTCGATTGCCTGCCTGGTGGAAGCCGGCGACCGCGTGGTGGCATCGATGGCCATGTTCTCCTCTTGCTACGTTGTGCTCACCGAGATCTTGCCGAAGTGGGGCATCGAAACCGTTCTGGTAGAGGGAAACGATTCAGCCGCCTGGTCTGAAGCACTCTCTAAACCAACCAAAGCGGTGTTTATAGAAACCCCGAGCAACCCGCTAATGGAAATCGTAGACATTCGAATGGTTTCCGATCTTGCTCACAAAGTCGGAGCAACCGTCATCGTGGATAACGTCATGGCGTCACCCGTTCTCCAGAGCCCACTGAAACTTGGCGCCGACGTAATCATGTATTCAGCCACCAAACACATCGACGGCCAGGGACGAGTTCTCGGCGGAGCAGTGCTCGGCAGCGAGAAATACATCAACGAGCAGCTCAAGCCATTCATCCGTCACACCGGCCCTTCGATGAGCGCCTTCAACGCCTGGGTGCTTCTCAAATCACTTGAAACACTAACCATGCGCGTTGAACGAATGAGTTCGAGCGCACTCCAAATTGCCGAAGCACTGGAAAAACACCCGAAGGTTTCATCGGTGAGATACCCATTCCTAAAAAGTCACAAAGACTACGACCTTGCGAAACGGCAAATGACTGGCGGTGGCTCAACCGTTGCCATCACGTTCGACGCCACCTCGGAGCAAACCTTCAAGTTCATGAACGCACTTCAGGTGATTGACATCTCGAATAACCTCGGCGACTCAAAGTCTTTAGCCACCCACCCAGCCACCACAACTCACAAACGAGTTGGCCCAGAGGTTCGAGCCAAGGCTGGCATCACCGACGGCACTGTGCGAATCTCGGTTGGTCTTGAGAATGTTGATGACCTACTAAAAGACCTTCAACAGGCTCTGGCTAAAGCGTTTTAGCCCTCGACCCGGCCGAGCAGTAATTTGCGCTCAGCCGCGCTTGAGCCAATTTCTATGCCACCATCAAGCGATTCCATAGCGCGAGTAAAACGCTCTTCGTCATCTGTGTAAAGAGTCATGAGTGTCTCACCAGCGGTAACCGATTCGCCCTGAACCTTGTTCAAAACAATTCCTGCACCAAACTGAACCGGGTCTTCCTTGCGAGCGCGCCCGGCACCTAGACGCCAGCTGGCAACACCAACCGCGAGAGCATCTAGCTTGGAAAGAACGCCTGTTGAATCGGCAGTAACCACGTGAGAGAACTTGGCCTTTGGTAACTCTGCCTTTGGATCTCCCCCTTGCGCCGAAATCATCGCGTTCCACTTGTCCATCGCGCGACCATCATTCAGTGCCGCACGCACATCAAAATCGGTCTTGCCGGCAAGACGAAGCATCTCTTCAGCCAGCATCACGGTCAAATCGACCACATCAGCTGGTCCACCACCAGCCAGCACCTCAACCGACTCCTCAACCTCGAGCGAGTTACCAATCTTTCGGCCGAGAGGAGTCGACATATCGGTGAGCAGTGCCGAAACCTTTACTCCAGCATCCTGCCCGATCTGAACCATGACCTGAGCAAGTTCCTGGGCCCTGGCGAAGTCTTTCATGAATGCGCCTGAACCGACCTTGACGTCGAGTACAAGTGCCCCGGTCCCCTCGGCGATCTTCTTCGACATAATCGAAGACGCAATCAGCGGAATCGCCTCAACCGTTCCGGTCACGTCGCGAAGTGCATAAAGTTTTTTGTCGGCAGGCGCCAAACCTGAACCAGCTGCGCAAATAACCGCGCCAACATCCTGCAGTTGGTCGAACATCTCTTGGTTCGAAAGCGAAGCTCGCCAACCTGGCACAGCTTCTAGTTTGTCCAGTGTGCCGCCGGTGTGGCCAAGCCCTCGGCCCGAAAGCTGTGGCACGGCCACGCCGAAGACTGCAACCAAAGGAGCCAGTGGCAACGTGATCTTGTCGCCAACACCACCGGTTGAATGCTTGTCGGC
>CALPUC020000056.1 GCA_943326655.2 Rhodoluna limnophila | reverse complement strand
GCCATCGGCAATGTCTCGAACCACGCCAACTAACAACTTGCGCTCTATTTCTTTGATGCGATCGTGTAGTTCGTGTTCGGTTTCATCGGCCAAAATCGCAAGACGCTCCTGCGCCAACTGCGGCCCGGTATCGACACCTTCGTCGACGATGTGAATGGTGACGCCGGTTTCTGTGCTACCCGCGGCCAAAGCGTCTCGCACCGCGTGTGCGCCAGGAAAGAGTGGCAGCAGTGACGGGTGAGTGTTGATAAGTCTTGGCGATAACGCGTGCACAAAAATGGGTGGTAGCACTCGCATGAATCCGGCCAAAACCGTAAGGTCTGGCTCAAAATAGTTCACGTTTTCTAGAAGCATTTCGGCCCAGGCCTCGCGGCTTTCGAAGTTGGTTGGGCTCACCACAAAAGTTGGAATTCCAAAGAGTTCCGCGTGTTCCAAACCGTCGCACGGGTTGTCGGCTCCGACCGCTAAAACTCTGATTGGAAAGGTTGGGTCTAGGGTTGCATCCAGCAGGGCCCGAAGGTTCGAGCCACTTCCAGAAATGAGTACCACAACGCCGATCACCTCTAAAGTTTACCTTTTCAGGTGCTCAGGAATTGGGCTGGGGGCTGCCGGTTTGGCGGCATAGAACGAAGCAGCAAAAGCAACTGGTGCGACCTCTAGAAAAATCCAAACGAATACCCATAACGGATCGGCTCCGACATCTTGCATCCGACCGGGCCCAATTGAAAGTCGAGTGATTAGAGCCAGCAAAGCCATTTCGGCGGCAGCTACAAAACCGATGGAAAGACCCATCGCTATGGAAGAGCTCAGCGGGGTGGCAAAATTGTGCCGAGCCTCCCCGGTGTGTTTTTTTACAGCTACCGTTGCCAGAAGCGCAATCAGCGCGGGTAGCACGAGAATCAGCATGCCCACTGCCGATTCCCCTGCCGGTATCGTGGCGAAAACTGGAACGGTTGGGATTGGCCCTAATGCCGTGCCGAGCGGGCTAACACTTGAGGCGGTGCCAATGGCAAAGCCAACTCCGGTGAGCCAGGTGCTAACGAAAAATGTGAGGTTTGGCAGGAAGGCCAACTGCAGGAGAGTAGAGCCAAGCCCACCGAAAACTCCGCCCTGCAGCTGCTCGTAAAGTTGAATCACACCAAGCCAGTTCACAGCAACCAACACCGCTAGGACGACTGCCGACACTGCCTGCAGAGCGAATACAAAACCTGTTCCTGCGCGAAGAGCTGGCGATGCTAGGGAGCGAACCACCCAGTGAACTTTGCTGTTCAAGCTCTCCAGCCACACGCGGCCGGCAACACGTTCGCTCGCCAGATTGAGCTTTATAGCACTGTGTGGAAGAGACCCAAATAACGAACCCGAGACCACACCCGATAAATAGAGCAGGGAAGGCAGAAAGTAGGCGGCAACCGGATTTGCGCTTAGTTGCTCAGTTGCTGAAAGCGCTAGAACAAGTGCCGAGAATCCCCCGTAAACGAGAAGAGCGCCGAGCCAGCCTGGCCAAAGATCAGCGGACCCGTATAGACGAATTCCGCCGCGCCAACCAAGACTAAAAATCAGGAGAGCAGAGCCGAGAGGAAGAGCCGAAAACACGAATGCTGGGATACTCAAGGTGCCGAGTTCGCTGGCTGCAAAATTGAGCCCAACGCCGTGCGCCGCAAACCAAATATCGCCAGCGATACGGAAAGACGAAACCCAATCGGTAGTCATTCCAGAATCTAGCCACCAGCTGAGAGTGGTTCCGGCAACCAAAAACACCAGTACCGAGCCAGCTACCACGATGGCGTCTAGCCCTCCAATTAGGAGGGTTACTCCGCGGGTGCCGTCGCTTGCTGGTTTTGCCAAGGGCTTAGAGGCTTGCGATTACTTCGCGCATCAGGGCAGCGGTCTCGCTCGGAGTCTTGCCAACTTTCACACCAACTGCTTCGAAAGCTTCCTTTTTTGCCTGCGCGGTTCCGGCGGAACCAGACACGATTGCTCCGGCGTGACCCATGGTCTTACCTTCCGGCGCGGTGAATCCGGCAACGTAGGCAACAACCGGCTTGGTCACGTTGTCCTTGATGTAAGCGGCAGCCTTCTCTTCCGAGTCGCCACCGATTTCACCAATTAGCACGATTGCCTTGGTTTCAGGGTCAGCCTGGAAAGCCGCCAGTGCATCGATGTGGGTGGTTCCAATAACCGGGTCTCCACCGATACCGATGGCAGTTGACATACCGATGTCACGAAGCTCGTACATCATCTGGTAGGTCAGGGTGCCTGACTTGGAAACTAGACCGATCGGGCCAAAGCCGGTGATGTCTGAAGGGGTGATTCCCGCGTTCGACTTTCCCGGGCTAATGATGCCGGGGCAGTTTGGGCCGATGATGCGAGTCTTCGCACCCTTCGAAACGTTGTATGCCCAGAAGCTTGCCGAGTCGTGTACCGGGATGCCTTCGGTGATTACCACGAGTAGTGGAATCTCAGCGTCGATTGCCTCAACCGCCGCAGCCTTCGAGAAGGCTGGAGGAACGAAGGCCACCGAAACGTTTGCGCCGGTTGCGGCCATAGCCTCGGCAACGGTTCCGAAGATTGGAAGGGTCTTGCCTTCAACTTCAACGGTTTCGCCAGCCTTGCGCGGGTTCACGCCACCAACGATGTTCGATCCACCTTTTAGCATGCGACCGGTGTGCTTCATACCTTCGCTACCGGTCATGCCCTGAACGATGATCTTTGAGTTTTCGTCTAGAAAAATAGCCATTTGTTTAGTCCTTAAAAGTTTCTATCGGTTGGCCAGTTCGGCGGCTTTGTCGGCGGCCTCGTCCATGGTTGCAACCACGGTAACTAGCGGGTGGTTGGCTTCTGCCAAAATGCGACGACCAACGGCCACATTGTTGCCATCGAGGCGAACTACCAGAGGCTTGGTTGCGGCGGAGCCCAACTTCTCGAGCGCTCCAACGATTCCGTTGGCAACTGCGTCGCAGGCGGTGATTCCACCGAAGACGTTTACGAATACGCTCTTCACCTGCTTGTCGCCAAGAATTACATCGAGACCGTTGGCCATTACCTCAGCCGAGGCACCACCACCGATGTCTAGGAAGTTTGCTGGGCGAACGCCGCCGTGCTTTTCACCCGCGTAGGCAACTACGTCCAAAGTTGACATAACCAAGCCAGCACCGTTTCCGATGATTCCAACTTCGCCGTCTAGCTTCACGTAGTTCAGATCCCAAGCCTTGGCCTTCGCCTCAAGTGGGTCAAGTGCGTCGCGTTCCATTTCTTCGCGGTCGGTGTGACGGAACTCGGCGTTGTCGTCCAACGTCACCTTGCCGTCGAGTGCAAGAATTCGGCCATCTTCGGTTTCAACCAGCGGGTTGACCTCAACCAGGGTTGCGTCTTCTTTTACAAACACTTCGTAAAGCTTCACTAGAACCGGTGCCACCTTGGCAGCGGTTGCTTCGTCGAAGCCACCGGCCTTGGCAATTGCCAGTGCCTTGTTCAAATCGATACCGGTAACCGCGTCAACGGCTACCTTGGCTAGTGCCTCCGGGCGCTCTTCAGCAAGCTGCTCGATGTCCATTCCGCCCTCAACGCTACAGAGCGATAGGAAAGTGCGGTTCGAGCGGTCAAGTAGCACCGAGAAGTAAAACTCGCGGGCAATCTTTGCGCCTTCGGCAATCATCACGCGCTTCACCGGAAGGTCCTTGATTACCAGACGAAGAATCGCCTCGGCTGCCTCTTTGGCCTGCTGTGGGTTGTGAACTACCTTCACACCGCCGGCTTTGCCTCGGCCTCCAGCCTTAACCTGCGCCTTAACCACAACGGTTCCGCCAATTTTGGCTGCCGCAGCTTCGGCTTCTTCCGGTGTGTCTGCGGTTAGACCTTGTAGCACAGGAACACCGTGCTTTTCAAAAATGTCGCGCGCTTGGTATTCAAAAAGATCCAATGTGATTCCATTTCAATGTGATTTGGGGGCGAATAAGCCGAGATAAAGGCCTTCAACCCCTCCAGTTTACAACCCTTGGGCTTAGAAAATTACGGATATCGGCTAAACGCCGCTTCCGCCACCGCCACCGCCACCGCCACCGGAAGAGCCTCCTCCGCTGCTGCCGCTCTCGGCACCAACGGCCATGCTTTGGGAGATGGCAGTGTTCAGGCCAGATAGGTTGAAGCTACTGATTGTGGCAATGGGAATCCAGGAAGGTTGGTTGGTCTCGTTGGAGTAGGTGGTTAGCACTTTGCCCCACTCGTCTTCAAGCCCGAGCAACACAGCCCATGGCAAGACGTCCTCGTAGAGATGCAGAATTTCTTCCTGGCCGAGTTCGCCGCGCTTTCGCAAAGCACCCTTTGGTGATTGAAGAAACGCTAACCGATCTTTTTCGGCCAAGCTGATGTAATCCCTTAGTCCTTCGAGGTGAGCCTTTAGATCGATTCCAGCCCTTGTTGGAAGTCGCTTCGAAACAAGAATCGCGAAGTGCATGGTACTCGCCAACAGTCCAAAGAGAATCGACAACGCTGTGAAGCCAGCATCAACCACCTCGTCCAAGGAAACGGAAACCCAAACCATCCCAACCGTGGCAGCAAGAATAACTAGCCAGCCGCGGAAAGAAGTCTTAACGGCGAAGTGCGAGTAGTAACCCAGGTCGAGGGCCTGCTTTGCCGCTTGCATCGAAAGGTTGTTGAATACATTCACGATTCGAATCGACTCGGCCTCGTCGATGTTTGACCCCATGACGACGCTCTGGCGACCATCGGCGAATAGTCCGTCGAGTAACCCTTTCAGTTCTTCGTTCTGAACCAACTTGTCGGTTCGCGCAAGAATCCAGCGTTCATCTTTGTCAACGGCGATGGTCAGATAGCCGAGGACCACTGCCTGCACAATCAGGGCCGCCTGCCAGCGATTGCCACCGATTATGCTGCCGACCACACCCATCGTAGGAGCCGAAGGGCCAGCATATTGCACCGTCACAAATTTGCGCATGCGACGGCCGCCTAGAACGACGATGCGATACCAGAGACCCCAGACCAACATCGCCAGGATGCCGGCGAAGAAGAACCAGAACAGCAGGTATTGGGGAGAACCCGTGACCTGCGAAACGTCGCCAGTGTTGATTAGACCTTTGCTGAATGGCAGGTCAATCGTAAGGGTTTCGCCCGGGGCGAGATTCTCGCTGGAGAAACTGACTGTGCTACTCGATGGTGCCGCCTGACTCCAGCTTTGTTCATCGCAGACTTGTTTGGAACCCTGTGGCCCGGCATAGCAGGAGATGCCATCGGTCTGTAGAAGCTGAGAGAGCACAGGTGACATTGTCACCGTGGCTGATACCTGACCGAATGGCTGGCCCCATCCGGTGCCGTTAACATCCCAGTAGAACTCCGAGGTGTCTTCGAAGTCGCGGATCACCCATTTCTGGGTGTACGTGATGACGTAGGTCTGACGACCATGGACATAGCGATCGTCGGGGAATTTCGAAACGACCTCAGAAAAACCATCGACCGATTCAATGCTGAAGTCGCGCGCCAGACCGTTTTCATCTACAACCGACACGACTTCGGTGCCCAACGAATGCCCCTGATAACCGTCCGGAATGAGCCTGCGGATGCCCCGGTTCTGATCGGTCTCAGGAAAAACTGCGACCAGGGTTTCGGTTACTTTAAGTTGCGGAATGTTGTGCTCGCCAAGCGAGAGTGAGTAATCGGCGTGCATCGACTCGAACTCAAAGTCTTCTACATTGGCGTTGGCGGCGAGCGGGTGTGAGAAGAAAGCGACAATAAGCAGCGTCAACGTTGCGGTTGCCCGAATCAATCGGTTTTTGACCATGTCTACAACCTATCTCCCAAACAACGGCTAGAGCTTTTTGATTGGTGCGACTTTCACCAGCAGGCGTTTCTTTCCCGCCGAACCGAAGTTGATTTCCGCGGTTTGACGGGCTCCTTCACCAGAAACCGCAATCACTTTTCCGACACCAAAATCGTCGTGTTCAATCTGGTCGCCAACTGCCAGTTGCATGCCCTCGTTGTTACGAACAGAAGAGATTGCGCCCTTCCATTCGGTGCGCGGTTTGATCTCTCGGTTGCCAAAACCCGAGGT
>CALPUC020000055.1 GCA_943326655.2 Rhodoluna limnophila | reverse complement strand
CAGCAGGTTGCCTACGATGCTCTGGGGAACAAAACCGGTGCTGTGGTTGCCATCGAACCTTCGACCGGAAACATTCTGGCAATGGTGTCGACGCCTGGATTCAATGCAAATAAGCTCAGTGTTCACAGCGGAACCAAGGCGCAAAACAATTACAGCCAGCTGCTCGCCGCCGAAGGTGACCCCCTAATCAACAAGGCAATCGGGGGTTCCCTCTACACCCCCGGATCGGTATTCAAAATCGTGGTGGCTGCCGCAGCGTTGGAAAGTGGCGAATACACGGTTGATACCGAGCTTCCAAACCCTCGCAGTTACACCCTGCCCGGAACCTCCACCAAAATCTACAACGCGGGAAATAGTGATTGTGGCGGGACCAAAACCGTAACCCTGCTAAACGCCATGAGACTCTCATGCAACATCCCCTTCGCCCAGTTAGGCGTGGCACTTGGGCAAGAGAAAATCCGAAACATGTCAAAAGCGTTTGGATTCGGGCAGTCGATGCGAATTCCAACCGTGGCCACCGCGAGCACATATCCAGAAAACATGGATGACGCACAGACAGCGCTTTCGTCATTTGGTCAGTTTGATGTTCGGGTCACCCCGCTGCAAATGGCAATGATTACGGCGGCAATTGCTAACGGGGGTAGGCAGATGAATCCGAATCTAATCGAAAACGTTCAGTCTTCGAACCTGGCCCTTCTAAACCAAACCTCTCCTAGCCAATTTGGAAACCCGATTAGTAAAGCAACGGCAGACGGCTTAAAAAAGATGATGATTGCCGCCGTAGCCACTGGCGTAAGTGGGAACGGCGCCGTTAGTGGCACAGTTGTCGCGGGCAAGACCGGAACCGCTCAAAACGGCACCAAGGCTCCTTACACTCTCTGGTTCGCTGGTTTCGCGCCTGCCGATAACCCGCAGGTGGCGGTTGTCGTTATGGTTGCCGACGGCGGAGGCCTGGGTCAAAACGGGAGCGGAAACATCCTGGCGGCACCGATTGCTCGAAAGGTCATTAAGGCGGTGTTGAGTCGATGAACCCCGAAGAAGGGCAGCTCTACGGTGATCGCTATCGCCTGCTTAGCCGAATCGCCGTTGGTGGCATGGGTGAAGTCTGGAAAGCACACGACCCAATTATTTTGAGAGATGTTGCAATCAAGATTCTTAAGCCCGAGTACATGGGAGACCCCGGGTTTCTCGAGCGCTTTAGAACCGAGGCGAAGCACGCGGCACGTGTGAACCACGAGGGAATCGCGAACGTCTACGATTACGGTGAAGATTCCGGAAGTGCCTTCCTCGTGATGGAACTGGTGCCAGGAGACTCGCTGGCCAAGATCTTGGAAGACCGCAAGCTTCTCCCAGCAACCGAAGTACTCGACATTGTTTCACAGACCGCTCGCGCTCTACATGCCGCCCACCAACAGGGATTGGTTCACCGCGATGTAAAGCCTGGAAACCTTTTGATTACCCCGGACGGGCAGGTAAAGATAACCGATTTCGGTATCGCCCGCGTGGCCGACCAGGTGTCGCTTACCGCTACCGGGCAGGTGATGGGCACAGTTCAGTATCTAGCTCCAGAGCAGGCAACTGGAAAATCAGCAACTCCTTCAACCGACATCTATTCGCTGGGGATTGTCGCCTATGAGGCCCTGGCAGGCAAGCGCCCATTCACTGGCGACAACCAAATGATGATCGCCATGTCGCAAATTCGAGACGTTCCTCCTCCGCTGCCAGAGAGCGTTGACCCAGAGGTGGTCGAACTGGTCATGGACTGCCTAGCGAAGAAGGCTGCCATGCGGCCTGCCACGGCACTCGAGTTGGCTCAGCGCGCCGAGAAGCTGAGCGGGAAAACTCCGGTTGGGCAGTACAACACTCGAATTATTGAAACCGTGAAACCACAACCTCAAACCACGACCCTGATTGACACCGTTGAAAACACCACCGAGAAGCAATCCGCTATTTGGCCTTGGGTTTCAGCCATCGCCGTGGTGGTTCTCACTACGGTTGGTGTTTTGTTTGCGGTTATTTCTCAGCCGGCGCCAACCCCGACACCCACCCCAACCCCGACACCCACCGAAACTCCAACTCCCACCCCAACACCAACGGAAACCCCAAATACGCCTTCCACAGCAACCGTCTTCGCATCCGACGTAATGGAACAAAACGTAGATGTGGTGGAGGCGTTGTTGATTGGCAAGGCCCTTCGGGTGAACCGGGTAGAGGGAACCGCGCTCCCCACCGGCGACCCCAGAATTAACACCGTCTACGAAGCAACCCCGCTTGGCTCCCTGCCAATCGACACAATCGTTAAAGTGACCTATTACATCGAAGACACAACCCAAACCGCACCTAGTAACTGAACCAAAACTAGACTTGTACTAGTAGAAAAAATGGAGAAAAGGCTTGTCTGAAGAAAAGCGAATGATCGCAGACCGCTATGAAGTTGGCGCTCTGATCGGTCGCGGAGGAATGGCCGACGTTTACGAGGGAACCGATACTCGTCTGGGTCGGAAAATCGCAATCAAGATTTTAAAGGCAGACCTAGTTGCCGATCCTTCTTTTGAAGTCAAGTTCAGACAGGAAGCTCAAAACTCGGCACGAATGACCCACCCAACCATTGTTCGGGTCTACGACACCGGGGAAGAGCAGAGCGTTGATGCCAATGGCAACCAGCGACGCACCCCATACATCGTTATGGAATTTGTTCACGGAACAGTTCTGCGCGATTTGATGCACGCTAGAAGACTTAGCATCCCCGAAGCTATTGGATTCGCGGAAGGGATCCTCACTGCGCTCGAATTCTCCCACCGCGCTGGCATTATTCACCGCGACATTAAATCGGCGAACGTGATGATCACCGACGGCGGTGTAGTGAAGGTGATGGACTTCGGTATTGCCCGAGCCATGAGCGACTCATCGGCCACACAGAGCCACACCTCCGGAATAGTCGGAACCGCCCAGTACTTTTCTCCGGAGCAGGCACGCGGTGAAAGCGTTGATGCCAGAACCGACCTCTACTCCACCGGTGTTCTGCTCTACGAAATGCTGGCCGGTAGGCCTCCTTTCGTTGGTGAAACAGCAGTTTCGGTTGCCTATCAGCACGTTAGCGAACTGGTAACCAAGCCGTCTACCTATAACCCTGAGATTTCGCCAGCACTCGACGAAGTGGTTATGCATTCTTTGGCAAAGGACCGTAACGATCGATACCAGAGTGCTGAGCAGTATCGCGAACACTTGCTGGCGGCGGCTTTGAACCCGAATCCAAATGCCCCGGCCGAACCTGTGGCATTCACCGACGTACTGGAGGGGGCTCCAGATGCAGCTGAAACAACCATCATTGAGAGCACTGAAACTTCGGCTTTCGACGAATTACTAGGTGGGCTTATCGAGTCACCTGCCACGGAGCCGACAAAAGAGACGACCAACACCAATCCGTTCACAACTCTCGGAGTCGAATTTGAACCCGAAGTAGTTGATACAAGTGTCAAGGTCGAGCGAACCGACAAGGCCAAGAAAATGGCTGGATTGGCGTGGGGGGTTGGCTCCGGACTTGTGGTTTTCGTGGTCGGAATCCTGGTATTCGTTTTGGCATTCGGTAATTTCAACGTAAACCTGCCGACGAACGACAATATTTCGGTGGTCGATGTCACCGGCCAAACCTTCGAAGACGGCGCTGCCAAATTAACCGAACTTGGTTTGAGCGTGTTGGAAAAAGGGGTGCCGAGCGATACCGTTCCGGCCGACACAATCATCAGCACCGACCCACCGGCCGGAGCTTCAGTTCCTAAAAACACCGAAATTACAGTGACGTATTCAACCGGTGCAGCAGAGGTCGCCATACCTTCGCTTCTCGGCAAGAGTGAGCAAGAGGCCGAAGATGCCCTAATCGCGGTCGGTTTGGTTTTAGGAACAATCACTCAGAGCACTAGCCCAACGGCGCCGCTGGGCAAGGTAATTCAAAGCAGCCCAGAAACAGGTACTTACACCGCCAGCGGCTCAACCGTCGACCTAATCATTTCCAACGGCAAGGTTGAAGTTCCAGACGTCACCAGCATGAACGTAAATCAGGCCAGCACTCAACTTACCGGTGCTGGAGTCGGGCTGAAGGTTCAGATTGGCACGACCGAGGTTGGTTGCGCTAACGTGCCGCCACAGGGCCAAACCGTGCTGAGTCAGTCAATCGCCCCCGGGCCTGCCAAACAGCGTTCAACAATCACGCTGTTTGTGGCCTGTAATGGCTAGGAAATTAGAGGGCTAAGGCTGCGCGAACGCTCTGCGGCACCCTTAAGGCCAATCGACTCCAGCCAGTTCCCAAGCATGCGGTAGCCACCCTCGGTTAGAACACTCTCCGGGTGAAACTGAACACCGTAAATGGGTTTAGATGAGTGGCGCACGCCCATGATCACGCCCCCGGCACTGGTGTCGCTGAAAACGGTCTCGGCGGTAACCAAAAGATCGCTCGGCAGTGTTTCGCGCACGATAGCTAAAGAGTGGTAACGGGTTGCAGTGAATGGGTGTTTGAGGCCTTCGAAAACGAGGGATTCGTCGTGGTCGACCAGCGACGTTTTTCCGTGCATCAACTCATCCGCCTGACGAACGGTAGCTCCCATCGCTTCGGCAATGGCCTGATGCCCTAAACAAACGCCGAATACCGGAAGATTATGCTCGAGCGCATACTTCACTATTGGAATAGATAGACCAGCCTCGGCCGGAGTGCCTGGCCCGGGGGAAAGCAAGACGGCGTCGAACCCTGCCAACAGCCCTGGTAACTCGGCCTCTGAAACGACATCGTTTCGCATCACCTCGGTGGTTGCACCCAGTTGCTGAAGGTAACCGTTGAGTGTGTACACAAAACTGTCGTAATTATCTAAAACCAAGATTTTTGTCATTTGAAAATAAGCCTACTTCTGCCAATAGAATTGAGGAATGTCTGAAAAGAACGAAGCACCAGCAAAAGCGAAAAAAGTCAAGGCTCCAAAGCCGGCCAAAGTGAACCGCGAGGAACTACCGAACCCTACTTGGTTCAAGGTAATCATGTTTGGCTTCATGCTCCTCGGGCTAGTTTGGATCCTGACCTTCTACATCTCGAACCAGTACCTGCCTCTTGGCAGTGTGTTCGACACTGTGCTTCCTGCCCTCAACTTGAGAAACTGGAACCTGCTAATTGGTTTCGGCCTAGCCATGATTGGCTTCGGCATGTCAACTCGCTGGAAGTAACTAACGCTTTCCTTTTGCGTAGTACCAGGCGATAGCCGAACCAGCAGCTAATCCACCCAAATGCGCGCTAATCGCCGTGCTGGGGTTGGTAAAGCCAATGAAAATGTTGAGACCGATCAGCACCAGCATCTGCGATGAGCGAAAACCCATGGCGCGCATCACGATAAAGTAGGCGCCCATTAGGCCGAATACTCCGCCCGAGGCACCGACGACCCAACCCTGTGAGAACAGAAGGTAGGCGACAGAGCCACCGAGAATCGACAGCAGGTAGAGCCACAGGAACTTCTTAGTGCCCAGGAACTCTTCCAACGCCTCACCGAAAATCCACAGCGAATACATGTTGATTGCTAGGTGAAGAAAACCGCTGTGAGCAAAGCCCGATGTAATCATCGTCCAGGGAGTGAAAAACACCGACTCGGTAGACAAAGCCAAAAGCAAGGTCACACCGTCGCCAGAAGCCAGCTGCGCCAGGTAAACGAGAACGTTGATACCAATCAGAATCTTGGTGGTCTTGGCACGCCCCGATAAAGCGTTATTCCACTGGCTCATAGGAACTAGACGTTTTCGATATCTACCGAGACTATTTCAACGACGTCTAGAGGTCGGTCGTCGCGGTCGGTAGCAACCTTAGCGATTGCGTCAACGACCTTTTTGCTTACGTCGTCAGCAACTTCACCGAAGATTGTGTGCTTGCCCCAGAGGAACTCGGTTGGAACTACGGTGATGAAGAACTGCGAGCCGTTGGTGCCAGAGCCATCGAACTTCTTACCAGCATTGGCCATGGCCAGCTTGTAAGGGGTGTCGTAGTGCAGAGAATCATGTGGTTCGTCGTTGAAATCGTAGCCTGGGCCGCCCCGACCGGTGCCGTCTGGGTCGCCGCCCTGAATCATAAATCCGTCGATAATGCGGTGGAAAATTACTCCGTTGTAGAACGGCTTACCAGTCTTGGTGCCGTT
>CALPUC020000054.1 GCA_943326655.2 Rhodoluna limnophila | reverse complement strand
CGTGGTGCTTTGGATCTATTTCTTGGTCGCTGCAACCTCGAACGGCGTAAACATCGCTGATGGCTTAGATGGCCTAGCAACGGGTTCTTCAGCGATGGCAATAGGCGCATATGCTGTCATCGGTTTTTGGCAATTTAACCAGTCCTGCTTTAGAGACCCACTGATCCAAAACTGCTACGAGGTAAAGGACTCACTCGACCTAGCAGTTGTAGCGTCGGCAGTGGTCGGTTCTCTAATCGGGTTCCTGTGGTGGAACACTTCACCAGCCCAGATTTTCATGGGTGACACCGGTTCCCTCGGGCTCGGCGGCGCCTTAGCAGCCCTCGCAATCCTCACCCGTACCGAACTTTTGCTAATTCCAATCGGGGGTCTTTTTGTTATTGTTACCGGCTCAGTAATCATTCAGAGGGTCTATTTCAAGTTGACAAAATGGAAAACCGGTACCGGCAAACGTGTTTTCTTGATGAGCCCCCTGCATCATCATTTTGAATTGAAGGGTTGGGAGCAAATCACAATTGTGGTCCGCTTTTGGTTGATTGGCGCTCTTTGTGTGCTTTCTGGCGTAGGCATGTTCTACCTTGAATGGACCTACGCCTAAATATGTCCAAACTGGATTCTCTAACAAGTTGGCACTCAAATTGGAGTGAACTAAGGGTGGCCATTTTCGGCCTTGGAGTTTCTGGTTTTTCTGTGGCCGATACTTTAGCGGAGCTGGGTTGCCGAGTCTTGGTGGTTGCCGATAAGGCGGAAGCCGAATATCTGGACTTATTGGAAGTTCTCGGAGTTGAGGTTCGTATTGGCAATCCTTTTGACGAAGACAAAGACTCTTTATTGGAATTTTCTCCTGACCTCGTTGTAACTTCTCCAGGTTTTCGCCCAGATTCTGACCAAATTCTTTGGGCTAGTCAGAACCAGCTCCCGGTTTGGACCGACATCGATTTGGCTTGGCGACTGAGAGACAAAATTGGTAAACCCGCCGATTGGATCTGTGTCACTGGAACCAATGGGAAAACGACAACTGTCCAGCTCACCAATCAGATTTTAGAAAAGGCTGGGCTTAGGTCTGTGGCATGCGGGAACATTGGCACACCAATTCTTGATTGCATCAGGGATGAAATCGGTTTTGACGTTCTTGTCGTGGAGCTGTCAAGTTTTCAACTTCACTATCTAGGAGGGATAAAACCGTTTGCTGCGGCACTGTTGAATTTAGATCTAGACCACTTGGATTGGCATGGCTCCTTTGATGCGTATCGCAACGCCAAGGGCAAGGTTTACAGCAATGTTGAAGCGGCCTGTGTTTTCAACGCAACAGACGAAGAAACTCTGCGGTTGGTTGAGGAGGCTGACGTTCAAGAGGGGGCTCGCGCGGTTGGTTTTGGAATAGGCTTCCCGGGTCCATCGAATCTTGGATATGTCGAGGATGTTTTGGTCGACAACGCATTTTCTCCCATGCGCAAGTCGAAGGTCATCGAAGCCTTGGCCTCGTTGGAAGACATTTCAAAGATCGGGGTGACAACTAAACACCTTCTCCAGAACATTGCAGCAGCCGCGGCGCTGGCTCGTTCCTACGGAGTGTCCGCTAAGGCGGTAGCTGAGGGGGTCTCGACATTCAGACTGGATGGTCACCGAATTGAAATGGTGCTTGAGCTAGATGGTGTGTCCTGGGTTGATGATTCAAAGGCCACCAATCCTCATGCTGCCGAGGCATCACTTAATTCCTTCGAGTCAGTCGTTTGGATTGTTGGGGGACTCCTCAAGGGCGTCGACATCTCCGCATTGGTAGCTTCAGTGGCACCTAAGATCAAGGCAGCTGTGGTGATCGGGATTGATCGTTCAGCGGTTCTGGAAGCTCTTTCAACAAATGCACCGAGTGTGCCGGTTATTGAAATTGGTGATGGTGAAGACGTGATGGCGCGAGCAGTTGCAGCAGCCAGCGGGGTTGCTTCCACTGGTGATACCGTGCTTCTGGCTCCAGCCAGCGCTTCCATGGATCAGTTCAAGGACTACGCAGATCGCGGAAACAAGTTTGTGGCCGCAGTTCTAAAGCTGAATGGGGTAATTGATGGCTAGGGCAAGAAGGGCAAATCTCCCCAGTCTGATTCGCTCCGGCATCACGGGTTTCAGGCACATGACCCAGACTGTGTTTTCCGGACAGTCGGCTGACTTTAAAATCCTGCTCTGGACGGTTATTTTCATGACCGGCGCTGGTGCCGTTATGGTCTTTTCGTCTTCCTACATCGATTCGGTAATTCGGGAGAACAATGTTTTCGGAGAATTACAATCGCAGTTATTCGGAATAGTCGGTGGCGCTTTTCTGCTGATTGTTTTTGCCTTCTTGAAGCCAGCTACTATTCAAAAACTTGCCAACTGGGGTTTGGTGCTTGGCTTGGGCATGCAGGCTGCGGTTATTTTCACCGGCTTCGGCGCGTCTGTCAACGGTAACCGAAACTGGCTGGATCTTGGATTCGTGACTGTTCAGCCTTCTGAATTCATAAAAATTGCAATGATCGTGTATCTGGCGAACCTGATTTCAGTAGAACGCCTTTACGCCAGGGAAGATTATCGGTTTTGGATGGTGCCAACCGGTGTGTTTGCGGTTATCGCAATCTTTGTGGGTGTTTTAGGTAGCGACGCCGGTACCACCATCATCATGGCTTTTATTCTCTTCGGAATGTACTACATGGGTGGGCTGCCCTGGAGATACGTGACTTTACTCTCGATTGTGGCGGTCATTGCCATGCCGTTGCTGATGATAAGCAATGCCTCTCGGCGAGGCAGGGTCATGGCCTGGCTGTTTCCTTCTGCTCCCGACCCAAATGGTTACAACTGGCAGTCCGAACACGCTAAATGGGCCTTCGCTTCCGGTGGTCCTTTTGGAGTAGGTCTCGGTAATTCCAAAATGAAGTGGTCCTGGCTGCCCGAAGCGCAAAATGACTTCATTTTTGCGATTATCGGTGAAGAGTGGGGAATGGTCGGTGCGCTTTTTACAATCGGATTGTTTATTTCTCTCGGAATAGTTCTATTCCGAATTGCCAAGAAAACAAATGACCCTTACCAGCGTTTAGTGGTCTACGGCGTGACGTTTTGGATCATGGGTCAAGCCTTCATAAACGTGTCTGTGGTTCTAACCATGTTTCCTGTACTCGGGGTAAACCTGCCCTTGATTTCGGCAGGTGGTTCGTCGATTCTGGCAACTCTGATTGCCATAGGAATTGTGCTCGGGATTGAGAGAAATAACTCAATAAGCCCGAGTAAACGACTCGTTCGAAGTGGCGTTCGAAGATGACGAACTACCTACTCGCCGGAGGCGGTACGGCAGGGCATGTGAACCCATTGCTTGCTTTGGCGGAGCATATTCGCAGTGAAGAGCCAAAGTCCTCAGTTGTTGCTCTAGGCACGGCAGAGGGGCTCGAAGCCAGATTGGTACCCCTTCGTAATTTTGAGCTACAAACCATCGAGAGGCTCCCATTCCCCAGAAGGCTAAACGGCTACGCGCTGAAATTTGCACCAAAGTTTCTGAAGGCTGTCGAGCAGATTCGTGAACTTATTCGCTCGCGCCAGATAGACGTCGTTGTTGGGTTTGGCGGCTATGCCAGCGCGCCGGCCTACCTGGCGGCTCGCCGTGAGAAAATCCCCTACGTGATCCATGAGGCCAACGCCCTGCCAGGTTTAGCCAATCGATTTGGAGCGAGAAACGCGGCGGCTGTGGCCACAACCTTCGAGTCCACCAAACTTCCCGGAGCAACAGTAACCGGTATGCCGCTTCGGCCAGAGTTGGAATCAGCCCTTGGAGTTCTAAGCAAAGCAGATTCCAGGCTTCAATTGGGATTGAATCCAGCTCTAACCACGCTTTTGGTTACCGGGGGCTCCCTCGGAGCCAAAAGGATTAACGATGGCGTAGCAAAAGCTGGGGATGCTCTAGATGCAGCGGGCATCCAACTTTTACACATAATTGGTGGCGCATCGGATCTGGAAGAATCCACTTCAAAATTGATGACTCGAATCAGGTACTGCGATCGAATGGAATTGGCTATCGCAGCTGCCGACTTGGCTGTGGCTCGTTCTGGAGCATCAACAGTCTGTGAGTTTGGTGCGTTTGGGCTCCCCGCCGTGTTTGTTCCTTATCCGGTAGGAAACGGGGAGCAGCGTTTCAATGCCGAGCCGCTGGTGGCAGCGGGAGGTGCGATTTTGGTTGATGATTCTAACTTCACTGCTGAATTCGTTAGAGATCAGGTCATCCCGCTGATTTCTAACACTAAACGTCTCAAGCTAATGGCGACTGCAGCTAAAAAAATTAGCATCGTCAACGGCACGGAGAACCTGTTTGAGCTCACGCGGAGTGTGTTGCCGGTCAATCGACGCTCCGACAAATAGTCTTGAGCCGAGGATAATCATGATAAAACCAGACTTTACGCAACCCGTTCCAGAAGACTTGGGCACCGTGCACTTTATCGGTATTGGCGGTTCTGGCATGAGCGGAATTGCCCGAATCCTGCTCGGTATGGGACACCGAGTCACCGGCTCGGATTTGAGAGACACAGCTAATGTCTCGGCATTGCGTGAGTTGGGAGCGACGATTCACATCGGCCATGACGCTAAAAACCTAGGGAATCCGGATACGGTGGTCGTGACTTCGGCACTCTGGCCAACCAATCCCGAGTATCTCTTGGCAAAAGAACTAGAAATTCCAGTGCTCCATAGATCGGCTGCTCTGGCTTACCTAACTACCAAACACCGTCTGGTCGCAGTGGCCGGCGCCCATGGCAAGACTACGAGCACCGGAATGATAATCACCGGTCTGTTGAGGTTAGGGGTTGACCCCAGTTTTGTTAATGGCGGAGTCATAGCAGAATTAGGCGCTTCGAGTGCCAGCGGGAGAGATGACCTTTTTGTAATTGAGGCCGATGAATCAGACAGCTCATTCTTGCATTATGAGACCGCGGTTGCGCTAATCACAAACGTCGATCCAGATCACCTGGACCACTACGGGTCACTCGAAGCATTTGAAAATGAATTTGCCAATTTTGCACTGGGCGCAAAAGAGTTTGTCGCGATTAGTTCCGACGATCCGGGTTCAGTTAGAGTCACCAAGTTGCTTGGCGAGAAGCGCGTGCTCACTTTTGGGCAATCGGCGGATTCGACGGTTCGGCTATTTGATGTAGATGCCTCCGGCGCACGAGTTTCTTTCAGATTGTCTTTTGAGAATCAGACTTACGAAACGACCTTGAACATTCCAGGCTTACACAACGCCGTCAATGCAGCCGGAGCTTTCGCGGTCTTAGTTGGTCTTGGCTTCGAGCCGGGAGACGTGCTTGAGGGAATTTCCACTTTCCGAGGCACTGAACGCCGTTTTGAATTACATGGAATCAGGCGTGGCGTTAGCGTCTACGACGATTTTGCTCACCACCCCACCGAAGTGGCAGCTGCTCTCACGGCTGCTCGCGCTGTGGTTGGGGAAGGTCGGTTAATCACCGTGTTTCAACCACATCTTTACAGTCGAACAAAGTTGATGCACCGAGAATTTGCCGAAGCGCTAGCTCTCAGTGATCAAGTTGTGGTGATGGACATATACGCTGCCCGCGAAGATCCGGAACCGGGGGTCACCGGTCAACTTGTTTCAGACAGTTTTTTCGATTCCAGTAAAGTTCACTACGTTCCGCTATGGGAAGACACCGCTGCGGTGGCGGCCGGGTTGGCGTCCGAGGGTGATTTCATCATCACCATGGGCTGTGGCGATGTCTATCGAATGGTTCCAGAGCTGCTGAACGCTCTAGAGGTCTAAGGTTTTGAAACGTCCACCAAGTCGGTCTAGTTCTTCCAAAAGACAGTCCAAAGCAAGATCTTCAAAAGACAACGTTGTGCAACTTTTTGATAGAAAGCCACGTCCTAAAGTAGCCGAGGGTAAACCCAAAAGTGAAACAAAGGGGAGCCCTAAGCGCAGTTCGAAAAGAACCGCAGCTGTCACCAAACTCCGACCTAGGACTTCCTTTGGTAGAAGAGTGTTCTTGGCAACTATGGCATCCATAGCCGCACTGGTGGTTCTTGTTCTTGTCGCGGTTTTTTCTCCGTTGCTGGCGGTCTCCAAGATAGAAGTTGTCGGGGCCAAAATGGTTGAAGAAAAGACGATTTTGAAAGACCTAAAGAGTCTTTTGGGGAAGCCGCTACCTCAGGTGTCGAGCGACGACGTTGCACTGCGATTGAGTAAGTACGATCTAATCGATTCTGTTTCGGTGGTTAGCGTACCGCCTAATACGCTCAGAGTTTTGATCACCGAAAGGTCGGCAATCGCAATTGTG
>CALPUC020000053.1 GCA_943326655.2 Rhodoluna limnophila | reverse complement strand
GGCGATAACCCGAAGCACATCCACTGGAAGCTAACCGCAAAGCTGGGTCAGGCTGGCAAGTTTATGCTTCGCCAGTATGAAGAAAGCCGCCGTTCAAAAATGGTGGTCATTCTGGCTGCCAACACGAGCGAGTATCGCGCCGGCACCGACGAGTTTGAAATTGCGGTTAGCGCGGCCGGTTCGCTCGGCATCAGTGCCATCCGCGACCAGCGCAAGATCAGCGTTTTGGCCAGCGAGCAAATCCCAGCCATGGCCAAGGGTCGAATGTTTGCCATGAAAGAGTTCAAGGTTCAAACTCGTCGACGCCTACTCGACGACCTATGTCTTATCGCTTCGAGCGATCTGGCCATGAATCTAAAAGACGTCTGCCGATTGGCCGCAGCCACTCATTCCGACGTGTCACTAGCGGTAATCGTGGTCGGATCGACCGTTACTCCTAGAGCGATGCAGGAAATCAAAATGTTCCTGCCCAAAGAAATCGGGGTTCTGTTCGTTGTTGCCGATTCATCGGAAAAGGCCGAGCCAAAGTTTTCTGAGATTAGCGGAATGAAAATCTTCACCATTCAAGAGATTCAAGATCTGCCCGGATTGATGGGGAGGTTTGTTCGATGAGCCTAAAACTCGTTTACGCTTCTTTCCTGCTGGCACTAACCTCGATGTCTTTGCTGTTCGTCTGGCCGATTTACCAAGATGTCTACCTGCTGGCCACAGCATTCGGAGCGTTGCTTACCGGTTTTGCCATCGGTGCCTACCAGCAGCGCCGCTCGGCATCGCTCGTAACCACCGTGATGCTCACACTTTTTGCATTTATAGCCCTGGCGCTCCCGCTGGCTAACCCGAGAGCGCTTACCAACCCAGGTTCCATGTTCGACGGGTTCCTTGAAGCCGTGCGAGCGCCGATTGAGTCTTGGAAGCAGATCATCACCATCGATCTGCCGCTCGGCACCTATCACGCACTTCTAGCCCCGGTTCTGGTGCTCTATCTGCTAACCGGTTTACTTTTCGGCTGGCTGATTTTTGGCAAGATCGCCAGTTACTGGTTGGCCGCTTTCCCAGTGCTGGCTGTCGTGATTTTCGCTATCGGCTTCGGTGTCACCAGCGTCCCTGGAGATTTCTCAGTTCTCGGGCTCTCGCTTCCGTTCTCAACCTCTCTGGTCAGTGGAACCGGGCTTTTTGTCCTCTTAGTCATTTACCTAAACTGGGGTGCGCGTGCCACCCGCAGAGAAAAACTCATGGTCGGCAAAGATTCTCTCGGTCTAACCAGAAACCTCTTATTCAGAAAACTGCGACGTTTTTCGTTGGCATCAGTGGTGCTAACTATCGTGGTTACTTTGGTTGGAACCACGATGGAGCTTGGGGGAGTTCCGAACAGCAGAACCGTTTTGAGAAGCGGTGTTGAGAAGTTACGCGTTCTGCAGCAGCAAACCAGCCCGCTGAGCACCTATCGAAAATTCTTTAGCGATCCCGAGTTACTGCAGCGAGAGCTAATTAGCTACACCACCCAGGGAGCGCCAAGCCGAATTCGCATAGCAACAATGCCTTACTTCAACGGCGAGACCTTCACGGTTTCACCAACCTCAGGCAGCACATTAGACGACAATGTGTTCTTTGCCCGAGTTCCGTCTGAGGTTCCGACTTCTGGTAATGGAATCCCAAAGTTCTTCGACCTTTCGGTTGGAAAGTTAGACGCCATTTGGCTTCCGGTGGCAACCAATGTGAAGCGAATCACCTTCCTCGGTAATAACTCGGCTCAGCTCACTGACTCGCTGTTTTTGAACCGTGTTACGAACACCGCCGCAATCATCCCCGGTAGTAGCGAAAACGCAAATTACCGATTGGAATACCTTTCCGAGCCGCAGGTTCAAGCAGAAGACATTACTCCCGGCACCGCCACCATCGACGAGTCATTCATCCCCGACAGTTTGAAGACCTGGCTGGCAGCTCAACCAGATGTCACAATTAACGATGGCACGGGCATGGTCGCCATAACCAAGCGTCTTCGTGACCGAGGGTTCCTCTCGCACGCTCTGACCGAGCCGGAAGTTACCGAAACCCAAACCGTTTCGTGGGTTACCGCTGTCGACGGCCTGGAATTCCAGCAATCAACCGCGGGTCACAACGTCTCGCGCATCGATCAACTCTTCAAAGACCTCAATTCGCAGCAGGAGCGGGTTGGTAAGCGCGGAAACCTAGTTGCTACCGCCGGCGACGACGAGCAGTTCGCCACCGCAATCGCACTAATCGCCACCGCCAAGGGTTTCCCAGCCCGAGTCGTGGTTGGTTTCCGAACCGGCCAAGCCGAGGACGTTCCAGGAGTGCCATCCTGTGCCGAAACCGCAACGAGCGGTTTGTGCACTGGAGCAAACCTCTCCGCCTGGGCCGAAATTCAGGGCACCAACGGCCAGTGGCTAGCCCTCGATGCAACCCCCCAGTTTGAAAAGCAGCTCACTCTCGTTCCTCCTCCGCCAGGCACACCGAAAAACCCAACCGAGGCTGGTGAGGATTCAGCGGTCGTTCTTCCGCCAGGGAAATCCGTTCCATCAACCGATTCCAACTGTCTGAAGAATCCCGAGAAATGTAAAACTCCGCCAAAGCCTCTCTGGGATCAAATCTGGGAATTCTTCCTCACCTATCTGCTACCGGCAATTCAAGTTGTCTCGATACTCTCCGTCTTTGCCGGGCCGTTCGCGCTGATTGTCCTAATGAAACGTCGTCGCCGTAGAAGTCGCCAACAACACCCATCCGAGTTCGCTCAGATTGTTGGAGCTTGGGAAGAGTATGTAGACACCTCGCTCGATTTCGGAGCCGCCATGCCACGCAATCGCACCCGTATCGAGTTGGCAAGAGACTCCGCCAACCCCGAAGTGATGGAGTTGGCCGAATTGGCAAACGAGATGGCCTACGGTTCCTCTGATTTCGAAAGCGTTGAACGAACCGAAGAAGAAATTCGCGAACTAGCGTCCAAGAGCTGGGCGATTCTGGAAGCAGAGCGAGCACGACTACGCACTCAAACCAACCGAACCGGCAAACTTCGCGCCCTGTTCTCGCTGAGGTCGTTCATCCGCCAGGCCAAACCAAAGGAGCAGTTGCAGGCGCTCAGCAGCAAACTTCGTTTCTCACAAACCAACCGCGTCTCCGACGGTTCTGGCGTGGCAGGGCTAATTCAGCTAGTTCTGCGTCAACTGCGTTCCTTGGGAACAAAGAAGTAGCATTCACTTAGAGGTAAAGCATGGACGACAACAAAAATAGTGAGCTAAACGACGCCACCGAAATCATTCCTCACCACACTCTCGACAGCGCCACCGAGGTAATCGACGAGTCAACCGTGGTGGTCTCCGGCGTAACCTCGGTTGAAGAAGAAACCATCACCAACTCAAACCCTGTTGAAGAGAACACGGTTTCGTCGCCAACCAGAACCGGTGAAACCGGGCACTCCTACACCGGCAGCACTGAAGCCCCCGCTCCCGTTCCAACCCGCGCGATTCCGATCGTTAGTGAAGAAGTACAACCCGATGCCGAACTAAAGGTAGAAACCTTTGTCGACCCTGAGGTTGCACTTCAAGCCCAGCGAATCACTCCGATCCAGCCGCTATCAGAAGTTCCAACCCGCCCTGCCTACGAAGTTCCAGTGCCTAAACCAAATGCGCTCAACGACGCTGCCAAGCTGATGAAAAAGAATCAGAAACGCGCCACGAGCCAGGGTGCCACCACAATAATTTTGGTAATTGTGGGAGCCACACTTATCGGCGCCACACTAGCGATTCTCTTGAACGGCAACTAATGTCTGATTTCGAAATCAAAGCACCTTCGCTTCAAGAGCTTGGCAAACGTCACTCGTCGAAATGGCGCCGTTTTCCAGCAGACGTGCTTCCAATGCATGTTGCCGAAATGGATTTTCAGATCGCTGAACCAATAAAGCAGCGAATCATCAAAATGGTTTCCGAATCCGATCTTGGTTACCTAGGCCCGGTTCCCGAAGTGGCAAAAGCCTTTGCCGGTTTCGCTAAAAATCGCTGGAATTGGGCAATCGACCAAACCAAACTAAAGCTCGCCACCGACGTTGGCGTGGCAGTGGTCGAGTTCCTTCGCTCCAACGGCGCCACAGGCGGAAAAGTTGTAATTACCTCTCCCGTCTACCACGGCTTTTGGGAATGGCTTGGGGAATTGAGCATCACCCCGGTAGATGTTCCACTCAAAGAAAACTTCTCACTCGACATCCACGGCATTGAAGAGCAATTCGCAGCTGGCGTGAAATACCTGCTGCTTTGCAACCCGCAGAACCCAGTGGGCAAGGCCTTCACCAGACAAGAACTAACCGAACTGGCTGCTATCGCAAAAAAGCACGATGCCGTGATCATCAGCGACGAAATTCACGCTCCGCTAACCTACCGAAACGCCACTTTCACCCCTTACCTAAACTGCGGCCCGGATGCCGAAGCCACCGGAGTTTGCATCACCTCTGCGAGCAAGAGCTGGAACCTAGCCGGCCTGAAAGCCGCCTTCCTGCTCACTCAGAGCAAGGAAATGCAGCAAATGGTTGCAAAGATGCCTCAAGCAACCCACTGGCGTTCATCGATCGTTGGCGCCTTCGCCATGGCTGAAGCCTACGAAAACGGCGTCGACTGGCTGAATTCAACCGTCGACACACTAGACGAAAATCGCCACCACCTAAAGCGTGAACTCGAGCGACTATTTCCTGAGGTGAATTACATAATTCCCGAAGCCGGCTATCTCGCTTGGCTAGACGTGACCAGTTGGAATCTCGGAGAGAAAACCGTGGAGACACTTATCGAAAAAGCCAAAGTTGCCCTTGTTCCCGGTAACGACCACGGCCCTCAGTACACGGAGCACGTGCGCTTCAACTTCGGCACTAGCCCCGAACTAATCACCGAAGGGCTAACCAGAATCTCCAAGGCACTCGATAGCTAATGCAACTCACCAAACCAGCCCTATTCACCGGAATTGCCGCCGCCGGGCTTGGTTATCTGCTGCTGGTTCCAAACGAATACAAGATCCCCTGCGTCTTCAACTACGCCACCGGGCTGCAATGCCCAGGCTGCGGCCTCACCCGCGCATCGCTTGCAATTCTGCGTGGCGATATCGTTGCCGCATACAGCTTCAATCAGCTGGTCTTCTATGTTCCGCTATTCCTAGTTGCTCTCTACTTCGCAAACCGAACCAAGCACGCTAAGTTGTTGCGCCCTGTGCTTGTGGTCATTGGGGCAATAGCCACACTAGGATTCTTTCTAGCACGCAATAACATCTTTTAGTGCAGGGGAAAAATGTCTACTGAGAATTCTTTATCAAGCCAGAAACCCAATTCGCCAGATCTCTTTACGTTCTCAATTTATGGCACAGCCGGAGCGTATCTTGTTTTGATAGTTCTCGACTGGGTAGAGCGGTTAACAATGATGAGCGGCGTCCAGTGGCAGTGGGATCTGGGTCAAGTAGTTTTCTGGGTAGGTTTTGACTTAATTACCGTAGGCCTGCTCCTCTTTGCAATTACAAAAGTAGGCAGATCAAAGTTTTTGGCCCTAATAGCGGTTGTGGCTGCCTACATTTTTGCGATTATTGTTAGTGATGTCGTTGGGATGTTTCTATGGAGTTCCAGCGGCCCTCAGTTCAGTCTAGAGTTCTTCGTTTTCCGATTACCCGGACTCTCGATCTTTGGCGCACTCAGTAGGTTCATTAACACGGGTTTTGACTTGAGCCCTGCCCTTCTTTGGTCAGTGCTCTACAACCTATTCTCAATCGGTGTTCTAGCAAGCGTTGTCTCATACATAGCAACCTCTCGAAAGACTAGTGTCTTACCACAACCAACAGCCACCCCAAACACAGAAGGAATACCAAACATGACTAACCTATACGGCGGCTACCAACAGCCAGGCCTCGACAGCTCGTGGATCATTGCGCTTCCTGGCTATCCGCAGGAGCCATTGAGCCTTCTGCAGCTACGTCAGATGGCATCCGTTGGGCAGATTAATGGCTCAACTCCTCTCAAGGACCCAGCAAATGGCAACGTCTATGTGGCGAAGCTCATTCCTGGCCTGTTTTCAAGACGCGATTATGTAACCACCCTGCTACTTTCGATTTTCCTAGGCAGCTTGGGTGTTGACCGTTTCTACCTCGGGCAGACCGGTCTCGGAATCGGCAAGTTGCTAACCTTTGGTGGATGTGGCATCTGGTCATTGATCGACTTGATTCTTGTTGCCATGCGCAAGGTTACTGACAGTGAGGGAATGCCGCTCGGGTAACGTAACGAGAAAATCCCCCTGTTTTTTAGCAGGGGGATTTCTTCT
>CALPUC020000052.1 GCA_943326655.2 Rhodoluna limnophila | reverse complement strand
TGCCGTAAAACTCGAAGCGCGTGTTCACGAATTCCTGAGAAAGGTATGGAGCCATGGAATTGATGAGATCCCACTGGAACCACAGCTTCACGGTTTCAAGGTTTTCGTTATTGAACAGCTTCGGCAGTGCCTCGAAGAAACTCGGCATCATCAACACAACCTCGTTCAAGGCCTCCTGCTTGATTTCACAGCCGTAGGTCCACTGATTCCAGTCGAGACCAGGAGTCATCGCCTGAAGTGCGGGAAGGGAATAGAGGTTGTAGGTCTTCTCGGCGTCGCGAGAATCCACAACGTTCCAGTGCGTTGCCGCGAGCGCAGTTTCAAATTCCAGAATCGAGCGGGCCGCGTCGTCGGCAGAAGCCGTGTCGAAGCCAGCGTGATGGAACATCTCGGAAATGTAAGGAAGGTAAGCGTCGCGGATTTCCTGGTGCTTTTCTTCGCGGTAGTAAGCCTCGTCTGGAAGACCTAGGCCTCCCTGGCTCAGGTGCGGTAGGTAGCGCTCGGGGTTGCCCGGGTCGTTGTCGATGTATAGACCGAAGAAACCGCCAATGCCCTGCCTGGAAAACTCACCCATGAGTCGCATTAGTTCTTCAATGTGCTTGGCATCTCGAATGCGCTGCAAGTCTCCGGCAATCGGAGCAAAGCCCAGTTCGTTGGCCAACTCTTCATTCAAAAACGAAGAATAGAGATCGCCAATCTGCTGGCTGACGCCCGGCTTTGGATTTGCCGAGGCTTCGAGCAGGATGTCTCGAACGGCCTCTTCAGCCGCATCGCGAAGCTCGTGGAATGAGCCGTGAATCGCTTGGTCGGCTGGGATTTCAGTGTCGCGGATCCACTTCCCGTTGGTGTGCAGATACAGGTCGTCCTGTGGTTTTACGTTCTTATCGAAGTTGGCAAGGTCTAGGCCGGGTTTGATGCTCATTATTGAAGACTACAATTCTTATCGTGGAACTACAGAAGATTATCCTCTACTACGGATTCGCTCCAATTAGCGACCCGGAGGCAGTAAAACTATGGCAAAAGACCCTTTGTGAGTCTTTGGGCCTAAAAGGTCGCATCCTGATTTCCAAGCACGGCATCAACGGCACGCTCGGTGGCGATATGTCGGCACTCAAGAAGTACGTTCGCCAGACCAAAGACTTCGCCGGTTTCCGCAAGATTGATTTCAAGTGGTCAGACGGAACTGGAAATGACTTCCCTCGCCTGCGAGTGCGAGTGCGCGACGAACTGGTGGCTTTCGGTGTGCCAGACGAACTGGTCGTCGACGCTAAGGGTGTAGTCGGGGGTGGCAAACACCTGAAGCCTAAAGAAGTTGATCAGCTGGTAGCCGATCGCGGCGATGAAGTTGTTTTCTTCGACGGACGAAATGCCTGGGAAGCCAAGATTGGCAAATTCAAAAACGCCGTCGTCCCCGACGTTGATACCACTCACGATTTTGTCAAAGACCTCGAAAGTGGCAAATATGACTCCATCAAAGACCAGCCGGTAGTCACTTACTGCACCGGTGGTATTCGTTGCGAGGTTCTCTCGGCAATCATGATCAAGCGTGGCTTCAAAGAGGTTTACCAAATCGACGGCGGGATCGTGCGTTACGGTGAATCACAGGGCGATGAAAGCCTCTGGGAGGGTTCGCTCTACGTCTTCGACGACCGCATGAACATCAACTTCACCGACAAGGCCAAAACAATCGGTGAATGCGAAAAATGCGGTGGAGCAACCTCAAGGTTCCGAAATTGCTCCAACCTATCTTGCAAAGACCTGGTTCTGCTATGCGATAACTGCGCGGCCAAGCCAGAGAGTCTCACTTGCCAGCCGAACCACACCCGCGGAAAAGCAATTCCGCAGGTGGGTTAGCTTCCCAAAGCCAAAACAAAACGCCTCCTCGATTACTCGAGGAGGCGTTTTGCCATCTATGAATTAGGAGGCGATGTCTGTGTTATTTCTTTACTTTGGCGGTTGCTGCTGGTGCAACAACGCTTAGGTCTTGGCTCGAAGACACTTTCACCAGTTCAACGGTGTAGTTGCCTGGGTGAAGCCCTGGAACGGTAACGGTAACGCTTCCGGTTCCGGTAACCGCAACAACGCGAGTGTGCTCACGAGCTGGCTTTGCCCTTGGAGGGGTTGATCCCGGGCCACCTAATACGCTCACAGGAACGACTTTGGTGATGACTAGCTTGTAAACGCCACCGTCGTCTGGAACGGTAACGGTGATGTTCTGGCTAATCGGGGCCACTTTGGTGCCCTTGTTCTTGCCACGTTCAGTTCCGTGGTCGTGTCCGTGACCCTTGGCCTGTGCCGATGCCGATACTCCGGCAGCCTTTTGAGGTGCTGCGATTGATGGAGTTGCGAATGCAAGGCCGGTGAGGGCTACTGCTGAAATTGCAATGAGAGAGGTCTTTCTAAACTTGCTGCTAATCATTTCGTGTCCTTTCGTGGTTCACAAGTTCCACACTAGGAAATTAGATTCGCGAACTCACGCAAACTCAGGTTGCTCCTAGACTCCGCACAGATAACTCACAGAAAGCCGAATGTGTCGGTTTCGGCGGTTAAACTTGAGTCACGATAAAGATTGGTTCTGCACTTGGGCTTTCTAGACAAACTTGAGAAGGGCATTGAGCGAGTTGTAACCGGCGCGTTCAGTAAAACCTTCAAGTCTGAGCTCCAGCCAATCGAAATTGGATCGGCTATCAAATCGCAAATGGACGCCAACGCGTCTGTGGTGAGCCGCGACCGCATCCTGGTTCCAAACAAATTTGAGGTAACGCTGTCGGCTTCCGACTACGGCCGGTTAAAACTCATCGCCGAGCGTTTGAACCACGAACTCTGCCAGCAGGCTCAGGCCCACGCTACTAAACAGGGCTACCAGTTTGCCGGGCCGGTTGTCGTTAGCGTTGCGGAGTCTTCAAACCTAGGGATTGGCCAGGTCTACGTGACGGCGTCGAGCCCGAACATTGTGGCAAGCGATGTGCAGTGGTCGCCAAGGTTAGAGGTCGTCACCGATGGTTTAGTTTTCGAGCTGCAAAAGTCTCGAACCTCGGTGGGCCGTGATTCCAGCGCGGACGTCCAGATTCACGACACCGGCCTGAGCCGTAAACACTTTGAAATTATCTGGGACGGAAAGAAAGCGGGCATCCGCGATCTTGGATCTACCAACGGAACTTTTGTTGGCGGCGTGAAGATATCAGAGCAAGCTTTGGCAGTTGATTCCATTATCAAAGCCGGAAACAAGTCCTTTGTCTTCAAATTGGTCGCTAGGGCGGTGAACAATTGAGTGAACTAGCGCTATTCCTGCTCCGCATCGGTCTGGTGGCGGTTCTCTGGATTTTTGTTTTTAGCATCGTTTCGGTTATTCGCAGTGATCTTTTCGGCCAACGGGTGGCGTCGAAGGCTGCTACGGGCTCAGCACCTCAGGTGATCTCGCAAGCCCAAATTCCGAATCCGCCAACCGGGCCGGTGCGAGTGCTGCAGGAGTCAGACGAACCGAGTAGCAAGACGGCAACGAAGTTGGTTGTGACCGAGGGCGAAAACATGGGTAAGGCGATTTCGCTTACCGGACGTGAACTTCACATTGGGCGAGCGGCAAGCAGTGATCTGATCATCACCGACGAATACGCATCGACTCAGCACGCCAAATTGGTTTTGATAAATGATGAATGGCTTGTTCAAGACTTGAACTCGACCAACGGAACTTTCCTGGCTGGAACCCGAGTTGGAATACCGGCAGTGGTGAAACTGAATACTCCGGTGAAGGTTGGTAAAACAGTCTTCGAGCTGAGGGCGTAATGAGCATCGCACTAATCAGTGCCGCCGACTCTAATGTGGGCAAGGTTCGTTCATCGAATCAAGATGCTGGCTATGCCGGCTACCGCATGTTCTTCGTGGCCGATGGGATGGGTGGTCACGCCGGCGGCGACATCGCCTCGGCAATTACCGCGCAGCGAATGGCGCAGATGGACGCCGAATACGCAACTGCAGACGATGCTGGAGCCTCCGTGCTCTCGCGAATTCTGGAAACCAATCAACTACTAACCGAAACCGTGGCCGCACACGGCGAACTTTCCGGCATGGGCACAACATTCTCCGGGCTGGTCTTCGTTCAAGACAGAGCGGTAATTGCCCACATCGGTGATTCTCGTATCTATCTTTGTCGAGATGGGCAAACCCGTCAGGTCACAACCGACCACACCTTCGTGCAACGACTAGTCGAGATGGGTCGAATCACCGAGGATGAGGCTCTGGTTCATCCAAGACGCAACGTTTTACTTCGAGTAATCGGTGACACAAATGAACCTCCGCAGCTCGACTTCGAGGTTTTAGTAACTAAACCAGGCGACCGTTGGATGATGTGCTCCGACGGCCTCAATGGTTACGTTTCCGATGCCATCATCCACATGAATCTCTCCAGTGAGCAGGGAGCCGAAGAAGTAGTTGAAGTTCTGATCGGCGAAGCGCTTGAAGCCGGTGCCCCGGATAACGTAACCGTGGTTGTGGTCGATACCGTTCCAGCCGAGCTGGGCAGCGTAATCGAGCGTGAGGCAAAGTTCGTTGGATCTGCAACCACCGACGTGGTCATCCAGGAGGCTAAGGCTAAAAGCCGCGGCAAAGATAGCCAAGATCGTCAGTTCATCTCTGAATCGGGTGAAGACTTTAACCGCATCATCAACGAGACTCAGCGAAAAGTACAGTTTAGAAAGCTTCGCCAGGTGGCAACGATTGCTGTTATCACCTCCCTTGTGGTTTTAACCGGGTGGTTGGCATACGCCTATACCCAGACCAAGTACTACGTCGGGGGATCCGAAGGTCGAGTCTCGATTTACAAGGGAATCCGCGAGGAGTTACTGGGATTCAAGTTCTCCAGTCTCGAACAGAAAACCAATCTAGAGGTACTCGCCTTGCCGCCTTACCAGCAGCAGTTGGTGGCCAAAACAATCTATGCGACCGATCTTGAGGATGCCTACCGAATAATCGACCGGCTGAAAGCTTCGGTGACGGTTGAGTAATCTGTTGACCGAACGAATCTCCAAAATCGTTCGAGTAGTGCCTCGCAATCGCAACGCCGAGCTCGCCCTGCTGTTGTTTGCCATCGGCCTTAACGCTTTTGAGTTGGTGCAGGTGCAGCTGAGTACCATGCAAAAGACCACCGACGCGTTTTGGTATTACTGGGCTCCGATTGCCATCGGAGGTCTAGTCATTCATGCGATTCTCCGCCTGCGCGCGAGTAATGCTGATCCCCTCATTTTGCCGATTGCCATTGCCCTAAACGGTTTGGGAATCGCTGAGATTTATCGACTCGACATCGCGGCAATTGCCAACCAGCAGTCAGAGATTTTTGCCGAAAAACAGGTGATCTGGACTTTGGTGGCAATGGCACTCGCCGCGGCTGTGATTCTTTATGTTCCTAACCATTTGGTGCTCAGACGTTACGTATTCATAAGTGGAGTGGTTGGTCTTGGTTTACTCTTGGCCCCCATGCTGCCGTTCATCGGAAAAACCATCAACGGTGCGAGCCTTTGGATTTCCATTGCCGGTCTCACTTTTCAACCAGGTGAGTTAGCCAAAATAGCTCTGTCAATATTTTTTGCCGGTTATCTCGTGCAAAGAAAAGACTCACTGGCCATGACCGGCCGAACCGTTTTGGGGATACAAATCCCCAAGGCCAGAGAGCTCGGGCCAATTCTCGCGCTGTGGCTAGTTAGCATCCTCGTTCTTGTGGTTCAACGCGACCTCGGAACGTCGCTGTTGTTTTTCGGTTTGTTCTTGGTGATGATTTACATGGCAACCGGCCGAGCCATTTACACGGTTGTGGGCTTGGGTATGTTTGTCACCGGAGCATTGGTCGCGTCAAGAACCATCGACTACGTGAGCAAGCGATTCGACGCCTGGCTAAACCCGTTTGATGAGGCCAACTACAACGCAATTGGTGGAAGCTACCAGTTGGTTCAAGGGCTCTTTGGCTTTGCCCACGGGAGTTTGCTCGGCACTGGTCTGGGCGGAGGAGTGCCTCAGTTGGTGCCGCTGGCAGAGAGCGACTTCATCATCGCCTCCCTCGGAGAAGAACTCGGTTTAGTGGGGATTTTCGCCGTATTCACGCTTTATGTGCTGTTGGTGGCAAGGGGTTTGAGAATCGGTTTCAACCACAGCGACGAGTTCAGCAAGCTACTAGCCTCTGGGCTATCTTTTGTGTTCGCCCTGCAGTGTTTCATAGTTATCGGCGGAGTGACCCGAATCGTTCCGCTTACCGGCCTTACTACGCCGTTCCTGGCTGCCGGTGGTTCATCGCTAGTGGCCAACTGGATCATCCTAGGTCTTCTGCTTCGAATTTCAGACACCGTCCGAAAGGATGCTCTGTGAATCGCGAACTGAAACGAATCAG
>CALPUC020000051.1 GCA_943326655.2 Rhodoluna limnophila | reverse complement strand
TTGAGATCATGCAGGTGGCCAGAGAAGCCGGTCACCGCACCAAAATCGCCGTGAAGTCAACCGTTCCAGGTCTAAACGCCAAGGGCGCTTGCATTGGCCCAATGGGTGCTCGCGTTCGCGCGGTTTCGTCGGAGTTGAACGAAGAGAAGATTGACATCGTTGACTACGACGAAGACATCAAGAAGTTTGTGGCGGCAGCTCTTTCGCCAGCCAAGATTTCGGCGACCTTCACGATTCCTTCGAAAGACCCAGACGGCCGCGTGCACGTTCGTGCGCTCGTACCCGACTACCAGCTCTCACTGGCGATCGGAAAAGAGGGCCAGAATGCCAAATTGGCGGCTGATCTAACCGGTGCCAAGATCGATATTCAGCCGGAAAGCATCCTCGAGGACGACTAGTCCTAGACCAAGAGCGATAAGCGGGCTAGGATGGAACAAGTTAGAACCTGTGTTGGCTGTCGTCAACGCGAAACTCGAAAGCAACTGATTCGTCTGGTTTTGGTTAGTTCCAAACTCACCATCGATGAAAGTAAAAGCCTTCCGGGTCGCGGTGCATGGATACATGCCAAAGCAGCTTGTTTCAAACTGGCAACTGATCGCAAAGCCTTTGGGCGTGCGTTGAAGCGGCAAGTGGAAGCAGACGAGCAGGTTTTAGCCCTAGCGATAGAACAGGCAGAAGCGATGATGGCAAAAAATGAGTAACTCGAAATGAGTAACCAGCTTTAACGGCCTGCCCTGCCTGGGTTGGCCCAGACAGGAGAAAAAGTGGCGGCTTTACCGCGCGTATACGACATAGCTAAAGAACTTGGTATTGATACCAATGAGGCTTTGGCAAAACTAAAAGAGCTTGGCGAGTACGTCAAGGGTGGGTCTTCCACCGTAACTCCACCGGTTGCGAAGAAACTTCGCGAGGCTTACCCAAATGCAAAACCGAAGCCTGAGCCTAAAAAGGCAGCGCCGAAGCCAGCACCAGAAGCTCCGGTAGCAGAGGTTCCAGAAGCCCCAACTACACCTGCACCTCCAGCCGCCGAGGCACCTAGATCGTTGGACGCTCCGGTTGCACCTCCGGCCGCTCCGGCCGCTTCGGCAAGCATTCCTCGACCGGGAAACAACCCGTTCGCCGCCAGCCAGGGCATCCCACGCCCGATGGCTCGCCCGGTTGGTAACAACCCATTCTCTTCAGGCGCTCGTTCGGGCGCACGCCCCGGCGGCCCGAGACCAGCTGGCGCTGGTGCTCCAGGTGCTCGTCCGGGTGGTCCTGGTCGTCCGGCCGGTGCCGGCGGTCCTGGTCGTCCGGCTGGTGCCGGCGGCGCTCCACGTCCCGGTTTCGGTGGCGGAGCTCCAGGTGCTGGTGGCGGAGCTCCCGGTTTCGGTGGCCCACGTCCGTCTGGTGGCCCGGGTGCCCGTGGCCGCGGTAATGGCGGTGGAACCGCAGGCGCGTTCGGTAAGGGCGGCAGCCGCGGTTCATCCAAGGCTCGCAAGTCGAAGCGCGCGAAACGCGAAGAGTTTGAGCAGAGAATGGCGCCAAGCCTCGGTGGCGCAGTTGTGCCACGTGGCGATGGCACCACGGTTCTGCGCCTGCGTCGTGGTTCAAGCATCCAAGACTTTGCCGACAAGATTGAAACCACTCCGGCTCAGCTGATCACCGTGCTTTTCGCACTGGGTCAGATGGCCACGGCCACGGCTTCGCTAGACGAAGAGACGTTCCAGATCCTCGGCGAAGAACTCGGCTACAAGGTGGAACTGGTTTCACCGGAAGACGAAGAGCGAGAGCTATTCGACAGCTTCGGCCTAGACCTTGAAGACGAGGATGACGATGAAGATCTTCTTCCTCGCCCTCCAGTGGTAACCGTGATGGGTCACGTTGACCACGGTAAGACTCGCTTGCTAGATAGCATTCGAAACTCTAACGTCATTGCCGAAGAGCACGGTGGAATCACGCAGCACATCGGTGCGTACCAGATTCACACCATGCACGAAGGTCTTGACCGCGCGATTACCTTCATCGACACCCCTGGTCACGAGGCGTTCACCGCCATGCGTGCCCGTGGTGCTCAGGTAACCGACATCGCGATCCTGGTAGTTGCCGCCGACGACGGCGTAATGCCTCAGACCATTGAAGCGTTGAACCACGCTCAGTCGGCTGGTGTGCCAATCGTTGTCGCAGTGAACAAGGTTGATAAGGAAGGCGCTAACCCAGACAAGATTCGTCAGCAGCTAACCGAGTTCAACCTGGTTGCCGAGGAATACGGTGGCGACGTCATGTTCGTCAACGTTTCAGCACAAACCGGACAGGGCGTTCCTGAGCTGCTAGCCGCGGTTCTACTAACTGCGGATGCGGCTCTAGACATGCGTGCCAACCCAAATAAGGACGCCCGCGGTGTTGCCATCGAAGCGAACCTAGACAAGGGTCGCGGTTCGGTTGCTACCGTGCTAATCCAGCAGGGAACTCTGAACGTTGGAGATTCGATTGTGGCCGGTGCGGCTCACGGTCGTGTCCGTGCCATGTTCGACGAAAACGGCGACGCCGTTACTTCGGCAGGTCCGAGCCGTCCGGTTCAGGTACTAGGTCTTCAGTCTGTTCCTCGCGCTGGTGACACCTTCGTGGCTACCGAAGACGAACGTCAGGCTCGTCAGATCGCTGAAAAGCGTGAAGCTGCCGACCGTAACGCTCTTCTGGCCAAGACTCGCAAGCGTGTCTCACTCGAAGACTTCACCAAGGCTGTCGAAGACGGCAAGGTTGAATCGCTCAACCTCATCATCAAGGGTGACGTTTCCGGTGCTGTTGAAGCACTGGAAGACTCACTTCTCAAGATCGAAGTGGACGACAGTGTGAACCTGCGAATCATCCACCGCGGTGTTGGTGCCGTTACCGAATCCGACGTCAACCTGGCCACCGTCGACAGCGCAATCATCATTGGTTTCAATGTGCGCCCAGACAACAAGGCCAAGGAACGCGCCGACCGTGAGGGTGTCGACATCCGTCACTACACGGTTATCTACCAGGCACTGGACGACATCGAAGCAGCCCTCAAGGGAATGCTCAAGCCAGAATACGAAGAAGCGCAGCTCGGCACCGCAGAGGTTCGCGAACTATTCAAATCGTCGAAGGTTGGAACCATTGCCGGTTCGATTGTTCGCTCGGGAAGCATCAAGCGCAACAGCTTGGCTCGTGTTATCCGCGGCGGCGTAACAATCGCCGACAACCTGAAGATCGAATCGCTAAAGCGCTTCAAGGACGACGCCACCGAGGTCAAGACCGACTTCGAATGTGGTATCGGCCTCGCTGGTTTCAACGAGCTAGAACTTGAAGACATCATCGAGACCTTCGAAATGCGCGAAAAGCCTCGAGTCTAGGAGTAGCAAATGGTCGACGTTGCGAGAGCACGAAAGCTTGCGGAACGAATCAAGGTTTTGGTTGCCGAGGCACTAGAGCGGGCCGTTAAGGATCCCGATCTAGGCTTCGTAACCATCACCGCTGTTCGGGTTACCCCGGACCTTCAGAACGCAACCATCTTCTACACCGTTTTCGGAACCCCCGAAGAGAAAAAGATCAGCGGTGAAGTGATTGAACGCAACCGTGGTTTGATTCGTCGCGAAGTGGGCCGAGGTCTTTCGATTCGGCTAACCCCAACTATTGAATTCATCACCGATGAAGTTCCTGAAATCGCCGCTCACCTAAACGACCTTTTGGCGGAAGCCAAAGCTCGCGACGCCGAAGTTCAGGCGCTGGCAAAAGAAGCCAAGTTTGCCGGTGATGAGAATCCTTACAAGGAACCTCACACCGAAGACGAGAAGTAATTTTGCCCGCGGGTCTAGTTCTTCTGGATAAACCCGAGGGGTGGACCAGCCACGACGTGGTTGCCAGAATTCGCAAAGTTGCCAATACTCGCAGAGTTGGCCACGCGGGAACTCTAGACCCGATGGCCACCGGGCTTTTGGTGCTGGGTGTTGAATCAGCCACCAAGCTACTCACCTTCATTGTTGGCGCCGACAAAACCTATGGGGCAACCATTCGCCTGGGTGCTTCCACAATCACCGACGACCGCGAGAGCGATTTTCTAGAGCGTGCAACACCGGAAGCCGTTTCGAAAGTCACTCTGCCAGAAATCGTGTCTGCTATTGGTGAACTAACCGGTGAAATCGAGCAGGTTCCATCCTCGGTTAGTGCAATCAAAGTCAACGGCGTTCGCTCCTACGCTGCAGTTCGAAACGGCGATGAGGTGAAACTCAAGGCACGCCAGGTAACCGTTTCCAAATTTGACCTGGTCGGTGAAATCCGCCACGTCGACGGATTCATAGATCTCGACGTAGTCATCGACTGCTCTTCGGGAACCTACATTCGGGCGCTGGCCAGAGACTTAGGATCAAAGCTCGGTATCGGCGGACATCTAACGGCACTCCGTCGCACGCGCGTTGGCGGTTACTCAATCGAACAGGCTGCACCATTGCCGGAGGTCGGCACCGCCCTTAATCTGATTAGTTCCTACGAGGCTTCGAAAGCTTTTCCAACTATGGAGCTCAGTGAACAAGACGTAATCGACATTCGTCATGGGAAGCGATTGAAAAACCCGAACGCCCTGCAGGGTGAAATCGCCGCTGTTCGAGACGGCTCTTTGATTGCGATGCTCACGCCGCTGGGTAAACAACTCAAATCGTTGGTGGTCTTCAATGATTGAGTTGTTCTATCAGGCCGAGCTTCTGGTTGCGGTAGTTGGAGGTGTTCTCGCCTTACTACTTGGCCTAATCGGTCGGCTGCCGTCACTGGTTAGCCTGGTTCCGCTTTTGGTAACCGCGCTGAATCTGATTATTCAGGCGTTCATCACCATCGGAGTTCTGGTTTCAGGCGGAAAAAGCGCCGGCGACCCGATTGAGTTCTTCGGCTACCTGCTTACCGCCCTGCTAGTTGCCGGGGCTGCAAGTTTCTGGGCTCTAGCTGAGCGTTCGAAGTTCTCAACGATGATTTTGGGCGCCGCAAACCTGACCGTAGCCATCATGTTTTATCGAATGTGGCAAATCTGGTTTGGGTAAGAATTTAGGTTCCGTTAACCTTGTAGCCATAAACCCTTAATGCACTCCAAAGAGCATTTAGGTATGCCCGAAATTTCAGAACAGCCGAAACCTGCGCAAGTTCGCCGCGTTCTTGGCAAAGGTGTTCTGAACAGCAGAGACCGACTATTTTTTGGTATCACTTCGGCCGCCTCATATTTTGCTTTCATACTTGTCGGGCTAATTCTGGTGTTCCTCGTGGCACAGGCCTGGCCAGCCCTTCAAGAGCAGGGGCTAGCTTTCGTTTACGGTGACACCTGGGAAGTAACCGAAGAGAAGACGATTCTTCAAATCGGTCCGATGCTTTACGGATCGGTTCTTATTGCTCTTCTCGGTGTGCTAATTGCAACGCCACTGGCAATCGCCACGGCATACATGATTGTCTTCATTCTGCCTGGTGGTTGGGCAAAACTTTCCACCAACCTCATCGACCTATTGGCCGCTCTGCCTTCGGTAATCATCGGCCTCTGGGGAGTCCTAGTGTTCACCCCGATTGCGCAGGGTTGGGCTGAATTCCTTCACCAGTACCTCGGTTGGATCCCACTGTTTGCCATCGACAAGGGAACGACTTCTCTAAACAGCTCGCCATTCATCGCCGGCTGGATTGTCGCGGTAATGATCGTTCCGATCATCACATCGGTAACTCGCGAAATCTTTAGTCAGTTTGACCGCGAACTCATCAACGGCGCGCTTGCGCTGGGAGCTTCTCGATTTACGGTTTTCCGCAGAGTAATTTTGCCAACCACATCGGGTGGTATCACCGGTGGTGTGCTGCTCGGTTTGGGTCGCGCGATTGGTGAAACCGTGGCCATCTACTACGTGCTTCAACTCTCGATGAACATCAACCTGTTCCAAATTCTGGAACCACGCGGTGGTGCGATTGCATCTTGGATTCTCTCCCGATTCGGTGAGGCCACTGAGAAAGAATTCCAGGGTCTGATGGCTGCTGGTTTGGTTATCTTCATAGCGACTTTGATCATCAACCTAATTGCCAACGCAATCGTGAATAGGGCTCAGCCATGGAGAAAGTAATGCCAGAACCACGGCCAGCAAAACAGCCATGGAACAAGTCTTCAAAGTTGGCCTCATTTAAGGGCACCCGCGGTCTAGCTGACGCAGTTCTAGTCCTTGGTTCACTCCTATTTGCCGCAGTGGTTTTCGGGCTACTACTTTCAGTGCTTTGGTCGGTTATTACTTCCGGTGCCTCGGCAATGTCTTCACAGTTCATCTTGCAAAACAACCGTTACATCTCCACAACCACCTCACTTGAGTACGGTGGTGTAGGTCACGCGATCCTGGGAACACTCGAACTAGTTCTTTTGGCAAC
>CALPUC020000050.1 GCA_943326655.2 Rhodoluna limnophila | reverse complement strand
GCTAACCGATTTCAGTCTTCCCCGAAAGGCATAACGTTCAAACTGTCTCGCTGGAGACAATTGCACCAACCCGACCAAACAATCTCCCTGAACCAGCTTCTTTCCAGTTTTGGCAATACTGCCGGAAGCTCCCGCGGGAAGTTCACCACCGGACACCGAAATTGAATAGTCGTTGGTTCTCTCTCCGGAAACGCAGAATTCCACAGACACGAGATCAAAAGCCGAGGCCCTCAGGGTTGCAGCCGAAGGTTTGAGAGTTGCGGATTGAATTACAAAGGAAGTTCCAATTATTGAAACCGCGAGAAGAGCTAGATAAATGTATTTACGAATCAAAGTGAAACAAGTTTTCTCAGGGAGCTGAACAGTTTGTCGCCAATTCCCCCTACTTTTCGAAGATCTTCGATGCTTTTGAAGCCGTTATTGGCTTCGCGCCAATCAATAATTCGTGCCGCCAGTGTGGGGCCAAGGCCAGGCAACTTATCGAAATCTGAGACGGTTGCGCGATTGAGATTAACCAAGCCATCCGATACCACAGCCTGACCACTACGACCTACCAAAATCTGTTCGCCGTCGGCTACCACTCTGGCAAGATTTACGCTATCTCTGTCGGCTGCTTTGGCGAATCCTCCAGCTAAAGCGATTATTTCAAACAATCTAGTTCCGGATTTGATGGGGTAAACCCCCGGGTCGGCGACGGCGCCAGCGATATGAACAAATCCGGAAGAAACCTGAATTTTGTTTTCCGAGCTTTGATTGGGTTTGATTCGAATCGACTTTGTTTGCGTTTGCCCAGAAATCAATAGTGCGACAGCAACGACTGCGCCTGCGCCGAAAATGAGCAGTCTTCTACGTGCCCCTTTATCGCCGCCTCGTGCGAGTTGAAGTTGACTCTTGAACCATTCCATCGCCAAAGAATAAAGCCACCCAGCATTGTGGATGGCTTTGAATCTATTTCTGTGGATTACCTAGTTGCGATGTTTACCAATTTCGGTTCGCGCACGATCACGTTAGCGATTTCGCTATCGCCAATCGCTCGCTTCACGTTGTAAGACTCGAAAGCCTTCTCTCGAAGCTCTTCCGCGGTTATGGCCACTGATACCTCGAACTTGTCTCGAAGCTTTCCATCCACCTGAATAATGGCGATGGTGGTGCTCTCGACCAACAAAGATTCGTCGGCTTTAGGTAAACCGGCTAAAGCAACACCGGGCTTGTGTCCGAGCACAGCCCACATATCTTCTGCGGTGTAAGGAGCGAACAGCGAAAGACCAATTGCCACGACTTCAGCAGCCTCGCGCACGGCAGGGTCTGAACCCCCAACGTTTCCGTCGACAGTCTTGCGAATTGCGTTGACCAACTCCATCAACTTGGCAACGCCAACGTTGAACTTGAAGTTTTCAATTAGTGGCCCGAAATCACGAAGGAACGAATGTGTGGCCTTGCGAAGTTCGGCGTTTCCGGTTTTGAAATCAACACCGGTCTCAGAGGTTACGTCGTTAGCCGCTCTCCAGGCACGAGCTAGGAATTTGGCTGAACCGGCTGGCGATACATCTGCCCAGTCGATGTCGTCTTCGGGTGGACCAGCGAATGCCATGGTTAGACGAATTGCATCAACGCCGTGTTCGCCAAGCTGATCGCTCAGACGCACCAGATTGCCACGCGATTTAGACATGGCCGAACCGTTCATCTGAACCATTCCCTGGTTCAGCAGCCTGGTGAAAGGCTCGTCGAAGTCGATCATCCCCATGTCGTTGAGCACCTTGGTGAAGAAACGCGCGTAGAGCAGGTGCAGGATGGCGTGAGTTACGCCACCAACATACTGGTCAACCGGAGCCCAATTCTTGGCGGCCTGAATTGGGAAGGCTTCGGTTTCACTCTTTGGCGAAAGGAAGCGTAGGAAATACCACGACGAGTCCACGAAAGTATCCATGGTGTCGGTGTCTCTCTTGGCTGGTTTACCACAGCTAGGACAAGCAACATTTACCCAGTCGGTTGCGGCTCCCAGCGGAGACGTACCCTTTGGCTTGAGATCCAAACCTTCTGCAGAAGGAAGTTCAACCGGAAGCTGATCGGCCGGAACAGGAACTTCACCACAGCCGTCGCAGTGGATGATCGGAATCGGAGTTCCCCAGTAACGCTGGCGAGAAATCAGCCAGTCGCGTAGGCGGAAGTTTTTGGCTTTCTTACCCAACCCCTGATCTTCAAGCTTCTTAAGCATTTTCTCGGCCGCTTCTTCTCGAAGCATTCCATCGAATTCATGAGAATTAATTCTTGCTCCGTCCGCATTGAAATCCTCAGGATCCTCAGCGACCGGTCGAATTGGTAAGTTGAACTTCTCGGCAAACTCTAAATCGCGTTCGTCATGGGCCGGGCAGGCCATGATGGCCCCAGTGCCGTAATCGGCAAGGACATAATCAGATACCCAAATTGGTATTGATTCTCCGTTAATCGGATTTATGGCATAACGGTCGATGAAAACACCAGTCTTTTCACGGTCGGTTGCCAGGCGTTCGATGTCGTTCGATTTCTTGGTTTTCTCTAGGTAGGCATCGAACTCAGCCTTCACCGACGCTTCCGAATTCTCAACAAGTTCCGCAGCAAGCGGAGAATCAACAGCTATCACCATAAAAGTGGCGCCATAAAGTGTGTCTGTTCGGGTTGTGTAAATAGTTATAGGTTCTTCACGTCCCGCAATACTAAATTGCACCTCTGCTCCATAGGAGCGACCGATCCAGTTGCGCTGCATACTGAGAACCTTGTTTGGCCAGTTGCCTTCCAGGCCGTCTAGGTCGTCCAGCAGTCGGTCGGCGTAGTCGGTTACTTTGAAGTACCACTGGGTGAGAGCCTTTTTGGTGACTGCCGAGTCGCAGCGCTCACAGAGACCCTGAACTACCTGCTCGTTGGCGAGAACGGTCTGGCAAGATGGGCACCAGTTCACCGGGCTGTTCTTGCGGTAAGCCAAACCACGCTTGTAGAACTCTAAAAACAGCCACTGGTTCCAGCGGTAGTAGATCGGGTCGGAGGTAACTAAAACTCGATCCCAGTCGAATGAGCAAGCGTAGCGGCGCATAGAGGTGCGCTGCTGCTCGATGTTGTCGTAGGTCCAGCCCTTTGGATCTAGCCCGCGCTTGATGGCCGCGTTTTCAGCTGGTAAACCAAAGGAGTCCCAGCCGATCGGGTGCATGACGTTGAAACCTTTTTGAGCCCAGTAGCGAGCGACTACATCTCCCAGCGCATACGCTTCGGCGTGACCCATGTGCAAATCGCCCGATGGGTAGGGAAACATGTCGAGCACGTATTTTTTAGGACGTTCGTCGCCTGGTTTGTTCGAGTCGAATGGCTTCAGCTCGTCCCAGATTGGAAGCCATCGCTCTTGGATGGCTTGGACGTCGTATTCGTGCTCGGTAGACAACTAATTCACTCACTTGTTGGGGGAAGGATGTTCTTCACAAGGTTACCAATTACCTAAGCAGGTGCACTGCTTTCAGTGCGCCTAATAGCGCTTTGGCTTTGAGCTTGGTTTCGGCAAGTTCGGCCTCTGGATCGCTGTCGATGGTGATTCCTCCGCCGACGCCGAGTGTGATTCGGCCGGCATCAAAAACCAGCGAGCGGATTACCATCCCAAAATCGGCCGAACCATTATCGCCAAGGTAGCCGGCAACCCCGGAGTAAACCCCGCGCTTACCCTGCTCCAGTTCACCGATGATTTCAACCGCTCGGAACTTGGGAGCGCCGGTCATCGAGCCTCCAGGAAAAGCGGCTTCCAACGCCGAAATCGCATCGAAACCGACTCTCAGTTTCCCAGTGACCGTGCTGACTAGTTGATGAACCGTCGCGTAGGTTTCAACATCAAAGAGTTTTGGAACCGTTACCGAATCCGACTCACAAACTTTGGTGAAGTCGTTTCGCATCAAGTCGACGATCATGAGATTTTCGGCACGCTCTTTAACGTTTTGCTGCAGCTCTTCAACAATCGCCAGATCCTCTTTGGCATCTTTTCCGCGAGGACGAGTGCCTTTGATTGGCTTTGTAGAAATCAGGCCGGCTGGATCAACCTGTAAAAACTGTTCTGGTGATGACGAAACCAAGACGGTTTCACCAACCTTGAAAAATCCCGCGTAAGGGGCAGGGTTGGTTTCGCGAAGCGAGATAAACGTTGCCAGCGGGTCGGCCATCCCCTCGATCACGAACTCGTTGGTGAGGCAGAGTTGGTAAACATCTCCGGATGCGATGTGTTTTTGCACCTGCCCGATTAGCTCTAGATACTCTTCATCGCTGTGCCTCGGAGTTATGCCGGTGATTGCCGGTTTTTGGGCCTGATGTAAATACTTGAGGCTCTCTCCACCGATTAACCCAATTCTCAGTAGCGCTCCATCGAGCCAGTGACGAAATTTGGCTTCGCTTTCGGCGCGAGCCACCAAATAGAGGTGACGATTTTCATGATCGAAAACCATGGCGCTTTCAACACGAATGAATCGTGGATTTTTCATTTCGAAATCGAGCCAGCCAACTAGACCCGGACGAAAGTCAAAAGGCAATTCGATGTCTTCGTGCTTTTCTAATCCGGTTCGAAGCGACTCAAAATCGCAAGCTCCTGCTTCCACTCCGGTTCCGATAACGCTGTAACGTCCGGTCTTGGAATGTTCACGATCTAGCCAAAATGAGTTGGTCGACTCTGCAAATAGTGCGATGAACGCATTGGTTGGGCTAACCCAACCACGCAATGACTCAACATGTAGCCTCATGGCACTTTCCGATACTTGACTATCACTAGATTAGACGGAAGGACTATATAAGTAGGAGCGCGGGTGACAGAGACCACTTTCGTCTTTGACGGTGCAAAACTGCATTTGGTTGACGTTTACGAGCACCCAATTCAGGTTGCCGACTCGTTTTTGGTTAGCGATGGTCGGGTACGCTCGCTCGATAAGCATCGTTCTCGTTTCAACTCTTCGGTAGAAAAACTCTCCTCATTAGACCTCGACGCCTTCTGGAACGAGGCGGTGAGGCTAATTCCTCGCGAGGGGCAATTCTTCCCTCGCATTGAACTTTCTGGCGACAACCTGGTGCTGCGTCTTAGAGAACCCGCCGAATTCAAACCGACCGTTACTCTTTGGACCGCCGACGAAGCGGATGAAAGACTCGATAGCACCACCAAGGGGCCAGACCTCGCCTACGGAGCGATGCTCCGCAGAAAATCGAATCTCCACGGAGCCGACGAAGCAGTGATTCTGAACCAGGACGGCTTTCTCTGCGAAGGTGCGCTATCGAGCCTGGTTTGGTGGCGTGACGACGTTCTCTACGCGCCAGATGAGCGAACCGACTGGCTCCCTAGCGTTACCCGCCTCGAGGTTTTCGAACTAGCCGACCAAGCCGGTTACCAAACCGGCACCGAACAGGTTAAGCCAGACGAGCTAGTGGGCTTGGAAATTTGGGTTCTCAGTTCGCTCAGCGGAATTCGCCCGGTGGTCGACTGGGTGAACCTCAGTGGTTCGGTTGGCCCGCAACGCCACTTGGAGTCTTTCCAAAGAAGGCTAAAACTGATGGCGTCGGAGTTGTAAGCATGTGCGGCAGATTCGTGGTTGCCAGAACCGTTGGCGAAATTCTCACCATTTTCGAAGCCGATGAGATTGTTGGCGAAGTTCCTGGAATTAGCTACAACATTGCTCCCACGCAGGCCATTGCCATTGTGGTTGATCGATCTTTCGAAAAGGCTCCAGACGGTTCACCGATCGGCGAATTACATCGCGAAATTCACTCAGCCCGCTGGGGTCTCATTCCTCGCTGGGCTAAAGACAACACCGGCGCTCCCCTGATCAACGGAAGAATTGAAACCGTCCTGGAAAAGCCATCTTTCAAGGATTCGGTAATTCGTCGTCGCTGTGTGATTCCTGCCAGTGGCTACTACGAGTGGCAGGTACTGCCGGATGGCACCAAGCAACCGTTCTACATTCACGCCGGTGATGAGGGAATGTTTGCCCTGGCTGGCCTCTACGAGTGGTGGAAGAATCCGGTCGATGGCCAGTGGTTACTCTCGGCAACCACGCTCACTAAAGACACCGCTCCCGAATTGGCTCACATTCACGACCGAAATCCGGTACTGCTCACGCCAGATACCTTCGAAGCTTGGATTGACCCTCACATCGAGGGCGATCTTGACCTGCTAAAGGCTGCTGCTGCCGGTTCCGACGAGGTTATGCAGGAGGTTTTGTTCCAAGCCGTTGGCCAGGATGTTGGCAAGGTCAGAGTCAATAACGAAGACCTAATCAAAGCAATTTAGGCGACACGCCGTTCTCGATTTGCAATGTCGGTGCCTCTTCATACACTCTTGATATTCGAACAAATGTTCGAATTGTCTTGAAGGAGGTGTCAACGTGATTCACGTTGATGAACAGGTTGCCGTTGCGG
>CALPUC020000049.1 GCA_943326655.2 Rhodoluna limnophila | reverse complement strand
TAAAGGAGCCACGAGCAAAATTGTCTGCATCTCGTTTTCCATCAGCACTCGGCTAATGCCATTGGTTACTGTTCCCCAGAAAGGGTCTTGGAAAACCGAAAGGTCGTCGTCGATTACAACCGCGATAAGACCGGTTCTGCCAGATGCTAAAGCGGAGGCAGCCCTGTTCTTCTTGTAGCCAAGTTTTTCAACAGCGTCGGTGACCGCTTTGACTCGATCTGCGTCTACCTTGTCGTCTCCGTTTAAGACCCTGGAAACCGTTGCCTCACTAACGCCAGCAAGTTTTGCAATCTCCGCGTAAGTTGGTCTTTTCGGCTTCTTGGCCACTGGAAATCACACCCTTATAGACTCAGTAATCCTGCCTATTCTACTTCCATTTGTGGCCACGATGTCCTTGTAAACCTTGGCACTAAGTTTGGGAATTCGTTCTTGAGTTTCGAAGTCCACGTGCACCAAACCAAAGCGTTTCCGATAGCCCTCAGCCCACTCATAGTTGTCTAACAGAGACCAGGCGAAATATGAATCGAGCGGCACACCGAGGTCGATTGCCTCAGACAGCTGTTCTAGGTGAGAAGTGAGATAGGCCACGCGTCGGTGGTCGTTTACCTCGCCGTTTTCAACAGGGTAGTCGTATGCGGCACCGTTTTCGGTCACGGCGAGACTCTTGATTTGAGGCCAGTCGCGGTTGATTCGAACTAGAAGGTTCTTGATGCCTTCTGGCGTAATTGGCCAACCCATATCGGTGGTCGGGCCTGGAACTTTTCCACTCGCGCGCTGTGGGAATGGGTGTGGTCCGCCATCCATTGCTCGCTTGTCGTCTGGGCCGGGGGTGCTGATAAATGCGTCGCTGTAGTAGTTGATTCCTAAGAAGTCGGTGTCGATCTTCAGTAACTTTTCATCACCGGGAAGAAGCACTCGCTGCAAACGCTCGCCGTAGTAGTCGACCAGGCTCTGAGGGTAGTGGCCGGTTTGTTCGGCTTCAATCCACCAGCGGTTAATGTGAGCGTCTTGAAGGCTCGCCAATTCCATTAGCTCAGGGTCGGTCGGGTCGGAAACGATGTAGTTGGTCATGTTCAGGGTCTGACCGATGATCACGTCTGGGTCGATTGAGCGGAACGCGCGAATACCTTCGGCGTGCGCCAACGCACTGTGGTGAGCCGCGGCAATCGCCTGGTCTAGGTCTTGAACTCCAGGAGCGTGAACGCCAGACATGTAGCCCAACCAGGTGAAACACCATGGCTCGTTAAACGTGATCCACTTTTCAACGCGGTCTGAGTAGGCCTCGGCTAAATCGGCTGCGTAAACCGCAAATCGGTAGGCGGTGTCTCGGTTTGCCCAGCCGCCTTTGTCTTGCAAGGCCTGCGGTAAATCCCAGTGATACATGGTCGGCAGCGGTTTGATGCCTGCTTCGAGCAACTGATCAATCAATCGAGAGTAGAAGTCGTAGCCGCGCTGTTCGCGACGCGCATCTCCTTGCGGAGCTAGGCGAGGCCAGGCGATCGAGAAGCGATACGAGTCGATGCCCATATCTTTCATGATTGCGATGTCTTCTGGCACGCGGTGATAGTGATCACACGCGACGTCTCCGTTGTCGCCGTTGAAGACCTTGCCAGGGGTGGCTGCAAAGGTGTCCCAAACGCTTGGGCCGCGGCCGTCTTCCTGGGCAGCGCCCTCGATTTGATAGCTCGCGGTGGCAGCGCCCCAGGTGAAGTTATTAGGAAATGCCATGATTAGCCCTTTACCGCTCCATCCATGACTCCGCTAACCAGCTTGCGGCCAACGAAGAGGAAGAGCACTAGAAGTGGTGCGGTGGCTAGGAATGCGCCACCGAGGTTTAGTGCGTAGTCGATGGTGTACGCACTTTGCAGCTGGTTCACGGCAACCTGAACTGTGAACTGCTGCGGGTCGTTTAGCACCAGTAGCGGCCAGAGGAAGTCGTTCCAAACGGCCAAGAAGCTAAACAAACCGAGCACGAAACCGCTCTGCAGAATCAGCGGGAAAACGATCTGCCAGTAGATGCGGAACACCCCGGCACCATCGATGCTGGCGGCTTCTAGCAGTTCGTTGGGCACCTGCGCGTCGATGACCTGACGCATCCAGAACACTCCGAACGCCGTGACCAGAGCCGGCACGATAAGTGCGGTTAGAGTATTCATCCAACCGAGGCCCGCGACCAGCATGTATAGCGGAATGATTCCGAGCTGGCTAGGAAGCATCATGGTTCCAATCACGAAGAGAACCAGGAATTTGCGACCCTTGAAGTTCAACTTGGCGAAGGCGAACCCGGCCACCGAAGAGAAGAACACCTGAGCCGCGGCCACAATTGTTCCCACAAAAACCGTGTTCCACATCGCAGCGCCAAAAAATTCGTTTGCTACGAAAACGTTGCCAAGAACTTCGAACAAACGTGGGCCGATTAGCAGGGTCGGTGTTTCCTTTGAGATTTCTTCGTTGCCGTTGGAAGCAACAATCACCATCCAGTAGAACGGAAAGACGGAGATGAAGCCAACCAGGGTCAGCGTGATGTAAGACAGCGGCGACATTTTCTGCCAGCGCGGCTTCTTACGCTTCTGAAAAGTTACAGGAACCTGATCCATTTTTAGAGTGCTCACTTGTTGTTGTCCTCACTCGCGATTTGTCTCGTTATGGCGAAGTTAATGGCCGAAATAATCAGCACGATGACGGTGATGAAGATTCCAATTGCCGCCGCATAGCCCCAGCGGTTGTTCACAAAAGCCTGCTCGTAGAGGAACAGTGTGAGTGTTGAGAACTGACGACTGTCGCCACCCGACATATTTCCACCAAGGGTCAGTGGTTCTGCAAAGACCTGCAGACCACCAATAGTTCCAACGATGAGAACGAAGGTGATGGTGTTCTTGAGCTGAGGCAAAGTGATGTAGCGGAACTGCTGCCACTTGCTCGCTCCGTCTAGGTCGGCAGACTCATAGAGATATGAAGGAATTGCTAGCATCGCCGCCAAGAAAATGAGTGCGTTGTAGCCAAGCCAGCGCCAGGTGATCATGGTCGCAATTGCTACGTGGCTAGGAAGTGGCTCGGCAATCCAGTCGATGTGAGCCGGCATGCCGAGGTAGGTGAGCGCTAGGTTCACTAAACCGAAATCTCGACCGAATAGTTGCCCGAAGACGATGGCGATAGCAAGCACCGAGGTGATGTTTGGCACGAGCAGGATCGTTCGCCAGAAGGTGGCTCCCTTTAGCCGCGGGTTACGAAGGATGCTCGCCAAACCAATTGCCATAATCATTTGCGGAATGGTTGAGAAGAACCAGATGCTGAATGTGTTGCGAAGCGCGATCCAGAAATTCTCATCGACCAGGACGTCGGTGAAGTTCGTGAATCCGTAGAACTCCTGCTCATCGCCCAGCGGATCCCAGTTATAGAAAGCAATCCAAATCGAGAAGATCACCGGGGCTAGCCCGAAGATTAGGAACATCACGAAAAACGGAGCAACGAACGTGTAACCCCATTTTGGGTTCAGCGCCTTGATACCGTTTTCGGTGGCCAAACGCTTTTCAGACTTTTTCCCGCGCTTAGGCCGCTCAGGTTTGTTCGGGTGAGCAGATTTGAATACGTTGGTTGGCTTGCGTTTTTTAGCCGCAGCCGACCGCTCCGTTGTTCCAGCCATTACTTCGGCTAATTCTTGATGTTCTTAGAAATCTGCGCTACCGCGTCGGCCCAAGCCGCCGAAGCCGTCATCTTCCCCACCGCCACTTTGGCAAGTGCCTGACCAAAGTAGTTGTCGATGGCTCGCTGGTTCTTGCCTTCGAAGATCGGACGAAGCTGTTTGGCGCCGGTTACGTAAATCTGTCCGGTTGGTGCGTTGCTGAAGAATGGGTCCTTGTAACCGGTCAGTTGCGGGTTGTTGTACAACTTGCTGGCAGAAGGGAACAGCCCGTATTCTTTGAAAATTCGCAACTGCATATCAGGATTCAAGTACCACTTGATAAAAGCCTTGGCTTGGGCTGGGTACTTAGCCGCTGTCGGAACCGTCAACTGGCTTCCACCGAGGTTTCCACCGCCACCCGGTAGGTCGGCGATGTCCCACTTGCCCTTGGTGCTCTTGGCCTGCTGCTTGATGTAGTCAAGCATCCAAGCTGGCGCTAGGACGGTTGCGAATACGCCCTTCATCATCCCGGCATTCCAGTCTGAAGTGAACTGGTTGATTCGGGTGCTGATGCCAGAGTTCATTGCGGTGGCAGTGGTCGTGAACGCAGTTTTTACGTTGGCATTGGTGTTGTAAATCAGGGTTCCGTTGCTCTCGTAGTACTTCTTGGTGCCTTGGTTCAAAATCGCCGGGTACATTGTTCCAGCGTTGTCGATGAATCCGTAGCAAACCTTCTTAACTTTGCAAGAGGTCTTCTCGGCAGCGGTCAATTTCGAAACATAAGTTTTTCCGGTGTTGATGAACGCCTGCCAGGTTGGCCAGAGCTTTCCAACCGCCACGCGATCGGTTGGAAGACCGCGCTTGGCAAATAAGTCTTTGCGGTAAGCAACTTGGAGGCCTCCCACGTCGGTTGGGATTCCGATTAGCTTGCCATCGTTACCTACACCCTGGTCCCAGCGCCAGTCTAGGTAGTCGCTCTCGTTCACGAGACCGGAAAGGTTTTGGAAGTACTTGGGGTATGAACGGAAGAAGCCAGAGTAAGCAACCTCGATGGCCGCGATGTCTGGGGTGGTGTTCGCTTTAAAAGCTGTAATTAGAGACTGGTGGTGGGCGTCCATCGAGTTCTCTTTGATCACAAGATCAATGGTTGGGTTAAGACGTTCGTATTCCTTTTCCAACGGAGTCTGGATGACGTTACCGAACGTCCAGATCTTCAGCTGAATCTTGGCGGCCTGAGCTGGCTGAATTCCAATAAGCGATAGGCTAGCTATCACAGCAACTGCGATAGCACTTCTGATTGAAGTCTTACGGTTCATCTTTTGCTCCTGCTATTTGAATCTTGGGTGCCGATGTGCGTCGGCACCCAAGAACCCACTATTTGTTACACTTTCGTGAAATCGGTTTCACGATGTTACTATTGTGCGTGAAAGCGGTTTCATCGGAAACTGGTTTTCGCATTAAACCATCGTTGTTACCGAATTGTTACCGAAGGATTATGATGAATAAATCGGGCACTGCCTTGAAAACACTGGCCATTGGGCTGGCCTCACTGCTTCTGGTAACTACTCAGGTTTCCACGTCGCAAGGTTTCGTGGGCGACCTCAAGCAGGCCAAAGTTACCAAACGCCTTCTTTGGAAACAGGAATTTACCGGCAAAGCCGGCACCAAGCCAAGCTCGAAAATCTTCAACTACGACATGGGCGGCGGCGGCTGGGGCAACAATGAGCACCAGGCCTATACGAATCACAACGCAGTCCTTAGCGGAACCGGCCAGCTGAACATCAACCTAAAGCGCATCAACCCAGACCTGGATGACCTTTACGAAATGTGCCCGATCGACACCCCGGGTAACGCTTGTGAATTCGAAAGCTCACGCCTGCAGACCAAAGGCAAGCTCAGTTTCAAATACGGGCGCCTCGAAGCAAGAATCAAAGTACCGGTTGGCGACGGAACGTGGCCGGCTTTCTGGATGCTCGGCAACGACTTCCCTACCAACTCTTGGCCTAACTGCGGCGAAATCGACATCATGGAGACCAAGGGCTCGGAGCCTTACACTGTTCACGGATCGGTCCATGGCCCAGGTTACTCGGGTGGCGATGCCATCACCAACACCAGAACGCTCTCGACGAGACTTGGATCCGGTTATCACGTTTACGCCCTCGACTGGACTTACAACAAAATGGTTTGGTCGATAGACGGCAAGGCTTACCACACCGTAACTCCGAGCGTCGTTGGTTCAAACAACAACTACGTGTTCAACAAGCAAATGTTCATGATCATGAACGTTGCTGCCGGTGGCTGGTTTGCAGGTCAAGTTGACCCAGACCTAAACTCGGCCAAAATGTCCATCGACTACATTCGCTACTACTCTCTAAACGGCGTGGGTAAGGTCTACGGAACTGCCAGCGCAATTGCGGCGGGCAAGCCCTAGTCAATGAGCGAAACCAAGCTTCTTTGGTCAGACGAATTCGACGGCTCATCAGACTCCAGGCCGAATGATAGGTTTTGGAACTACGACCTAGGCGATGGCACCGAAGCTGGCATTCCCGGCTGGGGAAACCAGGAGCGCGAGTGGTATCTCAGCGAACAGTCAACCCTGAGCGGTACCTCGAACCTGGTGATTAGCGCTCAGCGAAGCAGCGATCCGAACAAAGTTGCCTACTACGGAGAACCAGCCGAGTGGGTGAGTGCAAAACTGACCACTAAGGACAAGGTTGAAGTCAAGTACGGCCTAATTGAAGCTCGGGTGAAGATTCCAACTGGAGCCGGAACGTGGCCCGCATTTTGGATGCTCGGATGCGACCTAGACGAAGTCACCTGGCCGAAGTGCGGTGAAATAGACATTTTGGAAGTGCGCGGAAAAGATCCCGCGAATCTGGTAGCTACCCTTCATGGCCCTGGCTACTTTGGC
>CALPUC020000048.1 GCA_943326655.2 Rhodoluna limnophila | reverse complement strand
GGTCTTCGGAAGAGTAACCCCCGAGCAGAAGCGCAACATGGTGACCGCACTTCAACTGAAGGGTCACGTGGTTGCCATGACCGGCGATGGCGTGAACGACGCCCTTGCTCTGAAGAAGGCCGACATCGGTATTGCGATGGGATCCGGCTCGCCTGCCACCAAAGCTGTTTCGAATCTGGTGCTACTAGACGGCAAGTTCTCCAATCTGCCAGGGGTGGTGGCCGAAGGCCGCAAGGTTATCGCCAACATTGAGCGCGTATCGAAGCTGTTCCTCACCAAAACCAGCTGGGCACTCACGCTCGCTCTGGTCTTTGGCGTGATGGCCTGGAAGTTCCCGTTCCTGCCCCGCCAACTCTCCGGCATCGACTCGTTCACCATCGGGCTACCCGCTTTCGCGCTTGCGCTTCTGCCAAACGCCCGTCGCTATGTGCCTGGCTTCCTAGGACGCGCTCTCTCGTTCACCATTCCGAGCGGTATCGCCGTGGCGCTCAGCGTAATCGCTCTTCGCATCATCACCGACGCCGAAAGCTGGAGCGTGCCAGAAGCCCAAACCGCAACCATGATCACCATGAGCGTTACCGGTATTTGGGTGTTGAGCACACTGGCCAGACCAATCGACAAGATCAAGCTAGCAATCTTCTTCGGAATGATTCTTCTCGGCATTCTGATTTTCACCGTGCCACTCTCTACCGGTTATTTCGGATTCAGCCCGCTGACGCTAAATCAGCTACTGCTGGCTTTCGGAATCGGACTTGCTGGCTCCGTGCTGATCGAGATTGCTCACCGCATTTCCAGCAAGCGCACTAACGTCGAGGGTTAAGAGTTACGTTCGGCATTTCCGGCGCTGGAATCCAACCGCCGACCTTATCTTCAAAACTCGGCCAATCCGCGCCTTGAGCATTCCAGGCCTCACGCCAAGCCACAATCTCGGCATGGCTCCTGCCAATAAAGTTCCACCACATCACAATGTGTTCGTCAAACGGCTCTCCGCCAAGCAAGATGGCCGTTCCAGCGCCTGACACCACTGCTTTCTCACCAACCTCCAGATAGATCAAATCGTCCACGCCAACGGTTTGACCGTTCACGGTCACCTCGCCGGCCACCACCAAGATCCCGTGCTCAAATGAAGGATTTAGAGGCAGGCTGAATTCCCCGGAAACTTGTAATTCGGCACCGACCAGCGGGCTAAACACGGTTGCTGGAGAAACCGCAGATCCAAGAGAACCGATAAAGACCTTGGCCGAAGACTCCCCAAACGAAACCACCGGCAGCTCGTCGTGGTGTTCAAAGAACGGCTCAACGTTTCGGTTTGCATCCGGCAACGCCACCCAGAGTTGCGTGGCGTGTAAAGACTTTGGGCCAACCTGCGAGATTTCACTGTGCGAGATACCGCGACCGGCCGTCATGAGGTTTAGTTCACCAGGACGAAGAACCTGCACCGAACCCACGCTGTCGCGGTGTTCGACCTCGCCGGCAAATGGCCAAGTAACCGTTTGGAGTCCGGTGTGCGGGTGATTGGCCACCACCATGCCGTCAACCTGCTCGGTCGGGCCGAAGTGATCCAGGAAAACCCAGGCGCCGATTCGGCGAAGAGCCGGCTGCGGGAAAGAGCGTTTGATGTCTACCTCGGTGCGGGTGGTTAGTTTCACCAACCGCGGTTTCACAATCAAGCTCATCTCTCGATTATCGCCCAACCCCTAGGCTGGTGGAGTGAAGAAACCTCAACGTAGCTGGCTAATCGACTTCAGTTTGCTCGCGATTATCTGGGGTGCGAGTTTTATGTTCATCGCCGTGGCCGGCCACGCTATTCCACCGGTTGGTGTTGCATTTTTGCGAATGATTTTGGGGGCCGCCGCGCTGTTCGTGCTCCTGAAAATTCAAGGACTGAAGCTACCCACATCTTTCGACGCCTGGAAGAAGACCGCAATTGCCGGAATCTTCATGAGTGCCATTCCGTTCACTCTGTTTGCCTACGGAGAGTTGGAAATCTCCTCTGGACTAGCTGGAATGGTGAACGCGGCAACCCCGGTAATGACTGTGGCGGTGATTATGATTGCGTTTCGCGAGCAGGCTCCAAATCGTATTCAGATCATCGGCCTAACCGTTGGTATTTTCGGCACCCTCGTGTTGCTCGGCATTTGGAACGGCTTCGGCAAAAACGACCCTCTAGGAATCATGGCGCTAATTGCAGCCACCCTCTGCTACGGCTTCGGTAGCCCATACATTCGAAAATACGTTAGCCCGCTCGGTCTTCCGAACCAGGTGGCGGTATTCATGCAACTCATTACCGCGAGCGCACTAACTCTGCCGTTTTATCTCGCCGGCCCGCTGCTCACCGCCACCCCAGACTGGACAGTCATTGCCTCGATCGTGACTCTCGGTGTGCTTGGTACCGGCTTCGCCTACGTTCTCTATTACCGAGTCATCGACTTAGCCGGAACCACAATTGCGTCTTCGGTGACTATCGTTCAACCAGTGGTTGCGGTTATCTTAGGCATGCTGTTTCTGGCCGAAACCATCACCTGGTATGAGCTACTCGGTGGCGCGGTGATTATCCTCGGCGCTCTGATTGCTCAGGGCCGAGTGCGATTTATTAGATAAGCGATTCCGGCAGAGCCAGCGGCTGAGACGGAAGGCGATCCTGTGCGAACCAGCGCTGGTCGTAGCCAGTTGAAGAACTCATCAGATCTAGAAACGGCTTTGCGTCGAAGCTCTCCGGGCCAAGAACACCCTCACCCTGCCAAACACCGGTGGCCAAAAGCTCCAGCGCAATCAGTGGGTTGAAAGCGGTCTGCCAAACCACAGCCTGTGATTCGTAGTTCTCCATCGTCCACTCGTTGTCGGCAACGTGGTAGAGATACGTTGCACGAAGCATGCCGTCGAAGTCTTTTCCAGTCACCAATACTCCGGCGCAGGTTTTTCCGGTCATGCGTGGGCCTATGGTTGCTGGGTCTGGCAAAACAGCGGCCACCATGTCGCGAGGCGATACGTCCACTGGGCCTTGCGCCGAACGAACGCGGTGAGGCTTGGTCTGATCGAGCCCAAGCGCGTGCAGGGTCTTTAGAATTCCGATGAACTCGTTGCCTAGCCCGTATTTGAAGCTGAACTTGTTGGCGTTGATCACGGCCGGCAACATGGTTACCTCTTCGTGCTCAACGTTCACGCACTCAACTGCCCCGATTCCTTCGGGGAACTCGAAGATCTCCGGTTCGCTAAACGGCTTGGTGGTGTAGTAACCCTTGTCTTTACTCCATAGAACCGGCGGGTTTAGACACTCTTCGATGGTGGTCCAGATCGAGAACGACGGAGCGAAAATCTCTTCGCCGGCCTCATTTCGAACCACGAGGTTTCCGCCGTCCTTCACCGAAACCTCGTCGATCTCGGAGAACAGGTGGTCTTGGGCGTAACGCGCGAACACGTTGGAAAGACCTGGTTCAACTCCAATACCAACCAGTGCCAAAAGGCCGGCTCGCTCCCACTGCTCTGCCAGCGCGAACTGCGAATCGCCAAGCTTGATACCCGGCTTGTGGAAAGGGTCGTCTGGGTGAGCCTCGGAAAGGCTCATTGCCATGTCCAGGTAGTGCACGTTGGCGCTGAAAGCACCCGAGAACACGGTTGGCACAAACTTCGGCTCAACGGCGTTCAGCACGTGCGTGATGCCGTGCTCGCGGCACAGCTCGGTTACGTTAGCGGCCGAACCAGCATCGATTTTTGCCGAAACAAACTTCGACGCAACTTCGTCGCCGTGACGATTACGAATCCACTCAATAACTTCATCGGCACGAGACTGGGTGTAGTCGGAGACCACAATCTGCTCATAGAACGAACGGGTGGCTGCTATTTTCGCGATGGCGTTTCCTACGCCTCCGGCTCCTACAAGAAGGATCCTCATTTTTATTTGTACCTATCAACTAGGCGTACTCCGTGGGGCAAATCGGGAGCTGTTAGTTACAGCCTAGTCAGCGAACCGCGAGGTCGCTATCAGGGTCGTTGACCCAGTTGATAACTCCGGCCCAGTTGCCGAAGCCGTCGCTGAGTGAGAAGTGGCGAGCGCCTGGGATAACCACGGTCGGTAGACCGAGAACTGACCCGAAGGTTTCAACAATCCCGTCTGGTTGCCAAGGGTCTTCATCTGAACCAACCAGAGTGGTTGCCGCAAGCGCCCGAACGGGTTCCGAAGCCGAAGCCAAATCGACTATGAAATCTGGGATGTCGATCAGCAACGACGGATCGGCCGGTGCCACCAGCAAAACTCTAGAAACCGCCGACGGAGCAAGGCCATCGGCCACCAACTTTAGCCAGGTCACCGCTCCCAGCGAGTGCCCGATCACCACAACCTCGTCGCCGGCATTAGCTTCGGCAATCTGAGCCAACTCGTTGAGTGCCACTTCGGCCCAATCGGCAAAGCGCGGTTCGTCGGGGTTAGGAAGTTGCGGGTAGTGAACGTGATGCCCCTGCTGGCGAAGGGCCAAGGCAGCCTGACGCTGCCAACTGCCTTCCGGGCGGCGATTGGTCCAGCCGTGAAGTATCAAAACCTGTTTTGCCATGTCTTCATTAAAGCGAAAACCCGCCCAGAATCTGAGCGGGTTTCCAAATGTTACTGAGCTTACTTAAGGGTTACCTTTGCGCCAGCAGCTTCTAGAGCAGCCTTTGCCTTCTCAGCGGTGTCCTTGTTTGCGCCCTCAAGTACGGTTGCAGGTGCGCCGTCAACAACAGCCTTGGCTTCGCCAAGACCTAGGTTGGTTAGTGCGCGAACTTCCTTGATAACTGCGATCTTCTGGTCGCCAGCAGATTCTAGAACTACGTCGAACGAGTCCTTCTCTTCTGCAGCTTCGCCAGCGGCAGCAGGTGCTGCAGCAGCGGCTGCGGCAACAGGTGCAGCAGCGGTTACTTCGAATACTTCTTCGAACTTCTTAACGAAGTCGCTTAGCTCGATTAGTGATAGCTCCTTGAACGCGTCAATTAGCTGGTCAGTGGTCATCTTGGCCATTTGTTTCTCCTATTTATTGGTTTTTGTAAAGCGAGTGTTAGTTCGATGCTTCTTGCTTTTGACGCAAAGCGTCGACTGCGCGTGCAGCCTGAGCAAGTGGAGCCTGGAACATGTAAGCAGCCTGGTACATCGAAGCCTTGAACATTCCAGCGGCCTTAGCCAATAGAACTTCGCGGGTCTCGAGGTCAGCAAGCTTCTTAACCTCTGCAGCGTCAAGAGCGATTCCGTCTAGGACGGCCGCCTTCACAACTAGTAGAGGGTTTGCCTTGGCAAAGTCACGGAAAGCCTTCGCAACGGAAACAACGTCTCCGGATACGAATGCGAGCGCAGTTGGTCCGACTAGCTGACCGTCAAATGCGGTCACCCCAGCGTTCTTGGCTGCGATCTTGATTAGCGTGTTCTTTGCCACGGCGTAGGTTGCGTTCCCACTGATTGAGCGGCGCAGCTCTTTGAGCTGAGCCACAGTGAGACCGCGGTACTCGGTTAGCAATACGGCACTCGAGCTAGTGAATTTCTCCGTTAGCTCGGCGACTGATGCTTCCTTGTTCGCCATGGCACTCCTTGGTTTGTTTATGTCGGTAGCCCCAGACCCAATAAAAAAGCCCCGAGCACAAGGGCACGGAGCAAAAAATCACATAAGTGAAAAGTTTCTTCATACACCTGCGTTGGAAGCCGCTTTATGCGGGCCTTCGTTGAATCCTCTTGCGAAGCTTCAAAACCGACGGTCTTTGGCTTCCTCAATTCTAAGTGAAGACGACCTTCAATAGCAACCGGCAAAAAGAGAAGCCCCCAACACCGAAGTGCCAGGGGCTTATCTAAGAACTACTTAGTCGCGGTTACGCCCGCGGCCGCCAGAGAATCCTCCACGACCACCTGAGCCACCCGAGCGACCATAACCGGAACGGTCACCGCCACCGGAACGACCACCGCCGAAACCGCCACGACCGCCGCCAGAACGACCTTCACGGTCGCCGCCACGAGAACCGCCACGACCCGAGTCACCGAAGTCGAGACCACGGGGAGCAGGAGGTGGAGCAATCGGACCAGCCAGCTGCTCAAGCAACTCGCTCGACGGACGAACCTCGGTAAACAACGAATCGCGATCTGCGCGGTTCAGAAGGTCTTCCATCTTGCGACGGCGGTTACGTGGAATCAGAGTTGCCACGGTACCTTCCTTGCCAGCACGACCGGTGCGACCCGAACGGTGAAGGTAGGTCTTGTATTCCTGCGGTGGATCTAGCTGAATGACTAGGGCCACGTCGTCTACGTGAATACCGCGAGCAGCAACGTCGGTTGCCACAAGCACTCGGCATTCGCCAGAGGTGAAGCGCTCCAGGTTGCGGTTTCGCTGGTTCTGGTTCAGGTCTCCGTGCAGACGAGCTGCTGGAACACCTGCCGAGGTTAGCGATTCCGACAAACGCTCTGCGGTCATCTTGGTACGAGTGAAGATAAGAGCCTTACCCTCGCCCTGAACCAAGCGCAAAAGCACCTGCGAGCGGTCTTCGTCGTCGACGATTAGTACTCGGTGAGTGATGTTGGTGTGGTCTTCGTCTTCCTCAGGCACTTCGTAAACGAAAGGTGCTGGAAGGAATTCGTCAACAACCGACTGCACAGCCTTATCCAAAGTTGCCGAGAACAGCATTTT
>CALPUC020000047.1 GCA_943326655.2 Rhodoluna limnophila | reverse complement strand
GGCAACCAATTCACGTTTTGGTTGTTCCAAAGCAGCACTTCACCGACGTTGCGGATCTTGCGTCCAAGGACGAGGAAGTACTTCTCGATCTGATAAAACTTGGTAACCGCGTTGCCGCAGAACTTAGCACCGGATCATTTCGCTTTCAGTTCAATACCGGTGCCGAAGCCGGGCAAACTGTTTTCCACGCGCACGGACACATCACCAGCAGAACTCCGAGAAGCTAGGGCTTATTTTTGACCATCGAAATAAACAATGAGTCGGCCGTCGAAGTCGATGAAACTCGAGTCTTGCGCCTGGCCAGTTTTGCTCTTGATTACATGAAGATTCACCCGGATGCCGAGTTGGCAATTCAGTTCGTGAACGAAGACACCATGACCACACTGCACGTTCAGTGGATGGATGAGCCAGGACCAACTGACGTTCTATCTTTCCCAATGGATGAATTGCGGCCTGGAACCAATCTCGAACTTTCTGAACCGGGGCTTCTTGGCGATATTGTTATTTGCCCGCAGGTAGCTGCCGCTCAAGCAGTCACGGCAGGTCACGAGATCATCAACGAAATTCTTCTGCTCACCACTCACGGTGTATTGCATCTTCTTGGATTTGATCACGCCGAACCTGAAGAAGAGAAAGAGATGTTCGGTATTCAAAAAGTAATTCTCGAGCAGTTCTACGCTTCGGAAGTGAGCTAATTTGTTGCTGGTAACTGTTTGGGGAGCGACACTAACGGCCGTGGCCGTGTTGCTTCTCTCAGTGCTGGCAGCATCAATGAAGCGCGAATTGAATGAATTCTCGCGTCATGAATCACTAGGCTTTCTGAGGCTTTCACTGGTTGGCGCTTTTGCTGTTTTGGTGGCTCAGAGCATCACACCGCTTCAGTTGAGTTGGTGGATTGCTCTTCTCGTGTCACTTTTTAGCACAGCTGTGCTTCTCGTGGTATCCCAACTGCTTGCTAAGTCATTTGCCCACCGCAAGTTCGGGCAATGGTTGGCCAAAGCTTTTCGCCCGATGGTGCGATCTATCGACATCGCGTTTAGCCCAATAGCTTCTAGGAGCATCGAAGCACTAGAAGAATTCGAGCAGGAATTCATGGAATCGGTTGAAGATTTCGGGGAAACCGTGGTTCGAGAAATCATGGTTCCTCGTATTGACATGGAAACCGTCGCTGCCGATGTGAAGTTGGCAACAACTTTGAAAGAGTTCATGCGCACTGGTTTCTCGCGCCTGCCAGTAAGGGGTAAAAACATCGATGACCTGGTCGGGGTGCTTTATCTGAAGGATGTGGCTCGAGTATTCACCGAGTCACCTAGCGATCTCGAAGAACGAAGCGCCGGGCAGTTAGCTCGCAAGCCGATGTTCGTTCCTGACTCAAAACCCGTTGAGGAACTTCTCAAGGAGATGCAGTTAAACGCCACTCACGTTGCGATAGCCGTGGACGAGTATGGCGGGGTTGCCGGGTTAGTAACGATGGAAGACGTGATTGAAGAGCTAGTCGGAGAAATTACCGACGAGTACGACCGGGAGCGGCCAGATATCGAACCGCTGGGTGATGACAGATATCGAGTGTCTGCGAAATCGTCGCTGTTTGAACTCGGCGAGCGTATCGGTCTAGAACTAGAAGACGAAGACATCGATAGTGTTGGAGGGTTGGTCACCAAACTTCTCGGAAGACTTCCTCGAGGCGGAGACCAGATCCACACGTCCGGTCTAACCTTCACCACAGAGCGTTTTGAAGGCAAAGACCATCGACTTGTTACCGTTTTGGTTTCCGTTGACCCCGATGTGATAGCTCTGAGAGAAGAAAAATAGTGACCACCTTCCGCTCCGGATTCGTCTCATTCGTGGGCAGACCAAACGTTGGCAAATCAACTCTTACCAATGCGCTAGTGGGCGAAAAGGTAGCGATAACCAGCGCTAAACCGCAAACTACCCGGCGAGCGATTAGAGGTATCGCAAACCGCGAGAGCGGTCAGTTGATTTTGGTTGACACCCCCGGCCTTCATCGGCCTCGCACCTTACTAGGGGAGAGGCTCAACGATTTGGTTGAAACAACTCTGGGTGACATGGACGTGATATGTTTTTGCATCCCGGCGAATGAAAAACTCGGCCCGGGGGATAACTTCATAAACGAGCAGCTCTCCAAATACCGCCGCACCAAGCTTGTCGCCGTTGTTACCAAGTGTGAAACTGTTTCTCGCGACCGCTTAGCGGAGCAACTGCAAGCAGTATCCGAGCTCCGCGACTGGAATGCGGTTATTCCCGTATCGGCAGTGTCGGGTGAACAGGTGGTTGAACTTGCTGAACTCCTAATTACTCTGTTGCCTGAGTCGGAAGCTCTTTACCCGATCGAAATGACCACCGATGAGTCTCTTGAGCAAAGAATCTGCGAGCTAATTCGCGAAGCCGCGCTCGAAGGCGTTCACGACGAATTACCACATTCGATTGCAGTAACTATCGATGAGATGGGTGAGCGTGAAAACAGTAACCTCTTCGACATTTACGCAAATGTTTGGGTCGAGCGCGATTCTCAAAAAGGAATCATCATAGGCAAGGGCGGGTCGCGCCTTAAGGATGTTGGTTCAAAATCTAGGTCCGAAATCGAAGCGCTTCTAGGAAAGAAAGTCTTCCTGGGGATTCGAGTAAAAGTTTCACCGGATTGGCAGCGCGACCCTAAGGCGCTTGGACGTCTGGGTTTCTAACCCATTGAAGTGCTAACCTAAAATCATGTTTGTTCTGCTCCTGCTTAGCGGCCGCGACGAGGCTTAAAACTAGCCATCCTTCGTCGCGGGGTCTTCGCCTTTTTAGCTAGAAAACTTTCGACAAACATACAGGAGCAAAAATTGCGTAACCAGCAAAAACCATCGGGCATGCCGATTCACAAATATGAGCCGTTTCATGATCAGATTCACGTCTCTCTGCCAGATCGCACCTGGCCAACCAAGCGAATCGAAAAGGCTCCAGTTTGGTGTGCCGTAGATCTTCGTGACGGTAACCAGGCGCTTATCGATCCGATGAGCCCAGAGCGAAAGCTCAAGATGTTCAAGCTACTGGTGAAAATGGGCTACAAAGAGATCGAGGTTGGCTTCCCGAGTGCCAGTCAGACCGATTTTGACTTTGTCAGGCTTCTGATTGAAGACGGGCACATTCCGGACGACGTGGTAATTCAGGTGCTTACTCAGGCGCGAGATCATTTGATTGAGAGAACTTTTGAGTCGCTTATTGGTTCTAAGCAGGCTGTTGTTCACTTCTATAACTCAACTTCAGTACTGCAACGACGCGTGGTCTTCAACCAGGACAAAGCTGGAATCATGGACATTGCCCTGAATGCAGCAAGAAAGTGTAAAGAGTTAGAGCCAACACTGGTTGGAACAACCGTGTTTTACGAATATTCTCCCGAGAGCTACACCGGAACCGAGTTGGAATACGCGGCCGAAGTTTGCAACGCGGTGGTCGAAATCATCAACCCAAGCCCTACGCACAAGATGATTTTGAACCTTCCGGCAACGGTCGAAATGATTACTCCTAACGTTTACGCCGATTCAATCGAGTGGATGTGCAGAAACATCACCCGTCGCGATAGCGTTTTGATTTCTCTTCACCCGCATAACGACCGCGGCACCGCGGTTGCGGCAGCCGAACTCGGTTACCTTGCCGGGGCAGATCGCATCGAGGGTTGTCTCTTCGGAAACGGCGAACGAACTGGAAACGTCGATCTAGTGACTTTAGGTCTGAACCTATTTAGCCAGGGCATTGACCCGCACATCGACTTCAGCGACCTGGACGAAATCAAGCGCACCGTTGAATACTGCAATCAGCTGCCGGTTCCAGAGCGCGCACCTTACGGTGGCGACTTGGTTTACACAGCTTTTTCTGGGTCTCACCAGGACGCCATCAAAAAAGGTTTCGAACTCATGGGTAAGGAGGCCGACGCCAAAGGAGTATCAGTTGACGAGCTCATCTGGTCTGTTCCCTACCTACCGATTGACCCGAAAGATGTGGGTCGTTCCTACGAGGCGGTTATTCGCGTGAACTCGCAATCGGGTAAGGGCGGCGTAGCCTATCTACTGAAGAGCGATCACTCGCTAGACCTTCCACGAAAACTCCAGATCGAGTTCTCCCGAGTCGTTCAGAACATGACGGATCAAGACGGTGGCGAAATTTCGAGCGAAAAACTCTGGGAAATCTTCACCGACGAGTATCTTCCTTCGGCAAGCGACACTCAGAAATGGGGACGATTTGAACTTCGCAAAATCGCCACGCAGTCTGACATGGATGGAACTGTAGAGCTTGATGTAGTTCTCCGAGATGGAGCTGGCGAATCCGTCAAACACGGAACAGGAAATGGCCCTATTTCTGCTTTCATCGATGTTTTGTCCCAGCTCGGCGTCTCGGTTCGTCTCTTGGATTACGTTGAACATACGCTTAGTGCGGGTGGTGATGCCCAGGCGGCTTCCTACATCGAACTTGAAATTGATGGCAAGCATCTTTGGGGTGTTGGAATCGATGGCGACATCGCAACCGCGTCGCTGAAGGCTCTAATCTCGTCCGTTAATCGCAGCCTGCGCTAATCATGCCGGTCTACCGCGAAGAGGCTGTGATTATTAGAACCCATAAGTTGGGGGAAGCAGACCGTATCGTGACCATGCTGTCTCGTTATCGCGGGCTAATTCGCGCTGTGGCCAAAGGTGTGCGAAGAACAACCTCCAAATTCGGCTCCAGGCTTGAGCCGTTCATGGTAGTTGAAATTCAACTTCACGAGGGAAAAAATCTAGACACCGTAAATCAGGTTGAAACGCTAAACGCTTACGGCGGTCAGATCATCGAAGATTACCCAGCTTTTACCGCGGCCACCGCAATGGTTGAAACCGCCGAAAAACTTGCCGGCGGGGATAGTTCTCCTCAGCAGTACCTGCTGCTTGTCGGCGGCCTGCGCGCTCTGGCAAACCAGGATCACGACTCAAGTTTGATCCTCGACTCCTATCTTTTACGAGCCCTTTCAGTAGCTGGCTGGGCTCCAAACTTTACCGAGTGTGCGGGCTGCTCCAAACCTGGAATCCATCGCGACTTTGTTCTCCAAGCCGGTGGAATGGTTTGTGAGGACTGTCGAATTCCGGGGTCGGTCAAATTAGATGAGGAAAGCGCCAAACTTTTGGGAGCGCTTTTGGCTGGCGATTGGGCCTACGCAGACAACACCTCTGTGCAAGCGCGTGGATCTGCTTCGGGAGTGGTAGCCGCATATTCACAGTGGCACATCGATCGAGGGCTAAAATCACTACAACATGTCGAACGTACCTAAATTCTCAAAAGTGCCTGCCCACGTGGCCATCGTCATGGATGGAAACGGGCGTTGGGCTAATGAGCGCGGGCTGACTCGAGTAGAGGGCCACAAAGCGGGAGAACTCGCTCTACTCGACGTGGTCGAAGGTGCAATTGCGGCTGGGGTCAAGTACCTAACGGTTTACGCCTTCTCAACTGAAAACTGGAAGAGATCGCCCGAGGAAGTTCGTTTTCTGATGGGGTTCAATCGCGAGGTTCTGCAGCGTCGCCGAGACACCCTAAATAGCTGGGGAGTGCGCATTCGCTGGGCAGGCAGGCGACCGAAACTTTGGGCGAGTGTGATTCAAGAACTTCAAGATGCGGAAAAACTGACCGCCAAGAATAAAACACTCACCCTGACGATGTGCGTGAATTACGGTGGACGAATTGAATTAGTCGATGCCATGAACCAGATAACTCAAGATGTATCCGAGGGCAAGCTTCGCGCAGGAAGCATCACCGAAAAGACCGTACAAAAGTATCTGCAGACTCGAGATATTCCTGATGTCGATCTATTCCTGCGTTCTTCAGGCGAGCAGAGAACCTCGAATTTCTTGCTCTGGCAATCGGCTTACGCAGAATTTTCGTTCGACGAAACTCTCTGGCCAGATTTTAGGAAAGAGCATCTGTGGCAGGCTATTGAAGATTTCGGCAATCGCTCGAGGCGCTTTGGTAAAGCAATCGACAGCCCAAAAGGTCGCTCTTCTAAGTAGACTTGAAACTTCACAGGCATTGGTTTACATCCAGTAAACCGATAGAAACATGGAGTTCAAGTGGCCACCCCAAATCGTTTAGATTCGGCAATTTCCCTCGCCAAGCGCAGAGGATTCGTTTTTCAAGCCGGAGAAATCTATGGTGGTTCTCGTTCGGCTTGGGATTATGGTCCGCTCGGAGTAGAACTCAAGGAAAACATCAAAAAACAGTGGTGGCGCACCATGGTGCAAAGTCGCGATGACATTGTTGGTCTCGACTCATCTGTCATTTTGCCCAGAAAAGTCTGGGAAGCCTCCGGTCACGTGCGTGAGTTCTCTGATCCTCTAATTGAATGCACCAGCTGTCACAAGCGCTTCCGCCAGGATCACCTGGAAGAGGCTTTTGAGGAGAAGAAGGGTCGTGCTCCAGCGAGCATGGCCGACATTGCGTGCCCAAACTGCGGCGGTAAAGACTCCTGGACCGAGCCAAAAGCGTTCAACGGACTTCTTCAAACCTTCCTAGGCCCAGTTGCCGCGGAAGAAGGTCTTCACTACCTTCGTCCCGAAACGGCACAGGGTATCTTCGTAAACTTTGCTAACGTCCTCGGTGCAGCCAGGATGAAGCCGCCTTTTGGTATCGGTCAGATTGGTAAATCTTTCCGAAATGAAATCACTCCGGGAAACTTCATTTTCCGCACCCGTGAGTTCGAACAAATGGAGATGGAGTTCTTCGTGGAGCCCGGCACCGACGAACAGTGG
>CALPUC020000046.1 GCA_943326655.2 Rhodoluna limnophila | reverse complement strand
TATGCCTGGGTGGAGAACTTCAGTCTCACACTGACACTCGACGAACCATCGACCTATTTCGGCTTGTGGTGGAGCGCCGGTAACGACCAAAACTACATTGATTTCTACGATGATGATCAGTTGCTCGGATCATTCTCTTGTGCGACATTGGTGACTGCTCTGAATAGTCAAGCGTTGGATAGTGAAGATGGCGCCTCCCACAGCACCGCTGATTACTTCGGTAGTCCGGTGACTGGTGACCAAAACCAAGAGCCCTATGCATACCTTCACATTTTCGCTGGCGAAGGAAAGACCTTTAACAAGGTCGTTTTATCTGGAGCAGGGTTCGAATTCGATAACGTGGTAGTAGCTAAAGGAACAAACACGGCAATTCAGACGCTGGTGCACCTAGACGGGCCGATTCAGGCATCTGAGGAACCAACTGAAGACCTCGCTAACACCGGAGCCAGTTCGGATCCTTGGGTGCTCGCATCCTTAGCATTAGGTTTTGTCGCAGCAGGCGTCTACCTTCTAAAGCGCTCGAAGAATGTCCTCAACACGCTGCTTCGCATCACCAAATAGCATTGCCGCATTGTCTCTGAAGAACAGAGGGTTCTGCACGCCTGCGTAACCTGAGGCCATTGAGCGTTTGAAGACGATTACGTTCTCAGCTTCCCAGACCTTTAGAACCGGCATGCCGGCAATTGGGCTGCTTGGGTCTTCAGCTGCTGCTGGGTTCACGGTGTCGTTGGCTCCGATAACCAGGACCACTGAGGTGCTGGCAAAGTCGTCATTGATTTCATCCATCTCATCGACGATGTCGTAGGGGACTTTTGCTTCAGCAAGTAGAACATTCATGTGACCGGGAAGTCTTCCAGCTACCGGGTGAATACCGAACCTAACGGTTACGCCCTTTTCCTTTAGTCTTGCCGCGAGATCAGCAACCGGGTACTGAGCCTGAGCTACAGCCATGCCGTAACCGGGGGTGATTACCACGGATGTTGCGTTTCTCAGAAGTTCGGCAACCGAGGCGGCATCTGTTTCGCGATACTCGCCTTCCTCTTCTTCACCGCTGGTAGGGGCGACGATTCCAAACCCTCCGGCGATAACCGAGATGAATGAACGGTTCATCGCCTTACACATAATGTAAGAAAGGTAGGCACCCGAAGATCCAACCAGGGCTCCGGTAACAATCAGTAGGTCGTTGCTAAGCAGGAAGCCGGCTGCCGCAGCTGCCCAACCCGAGTAGCTGTTCAGCATTGAAACAACTACCGGCATGTCTCCGCCGCCGATAGAAGCAACCAGGTGCCATCCCAGAGCGAGAGCCAAAATTGTTACTGCAATTAGCAGACCAAGTTCTGGAGTTAGAACATACCAAACGGTCAGGGCCACAAATCCAACCAGCGCTCCGATGTTTAGGAGGTTCTTTCCCGGAAGCATGAGTGGTTTGGAAGAGATCTTGGCAGAAAGCTTTAGGTAGGCAACGATTGATCCGGTGAACGTTACGGCACCGATAAACACACCAATGAATACTTCAGCGCGGTGAACGCCCATCAGATTCTCCGGAGTATCAGGGTGGTACAACGCTCCGTTCCAGCCGATTAGAACTGCAGCCACACCGACGAAACTGTGAAGGAGTGCAATTAGCTCAGGCATTCCCGTCATCTCGACGACTCGGGCACGCCATAGACCAATCGTTGCGCCAATGACCAAACCAACAATTATGAAAATCAGGCCCAGTTGAGCGGTTGGATCATTCCAGCCTTTGGTGACCGTAAGCAGGGAGGTTGCGGCAAGCGCTAGGGCCATACCGGAAACACCGTAGATGATTCCGCCCTTGGCGCTCTCGTGCTTGCTAAGACCAGCGAGCGAAAGAATGAAAAGCAGGGATGCAACTATGTAGGCTGCTGTTGCGAGCATCGGGGCAATATTCTGAAGGGTTTCCATTTATTTGCCTCCCTTCGAGAACATTTTGAGCATTCGTCTGGTCACAGCAAAACCACCGAAGATATTGATGCTGGCCAAGGTGGTGGCGATACCGGCCAAGATTTGAACAACGAGGTTTGGTGAGTTTAACTGCAGCAACGCACCAACCACGATGATTCCTGAGATGGCGTTGGTAACGCTCATCAGTGGTGTGTGGAGGGCGTGATGCACCTTGCCGATTACATAGAACCCAATTACCACCGAGAGTGTCAGCACGAGGAAGTGCTGAGGCAGCGGTGGCGGTGCGAAGGCGACAATCAGGTAGAGAGCAATAATTCCTAAGGCAAACAAGCCGCCACGACGCCCAGCCGACATGGTCTTCTTTTCCGCAGCTACGGGTGCTTCCACTTTGGCAGCTACCGGTGCGGCAGAAACTTGAACCGGTGGCGGCGGCCAGGTAATCGAGCCGTCTTTCACAACAGTTACCGATCGCTGAACGATGTCTTCGAAATCGAGGGTGAGGACACCGTTTTTCTCAGGAGTTACCAGCTTCAAAAGATTGACGAGGTTTGTTCCGAAAAGTTGTGACGCTTGGGCGGGGAGGCGACCGGGAAGGTCGGTGTAGCCAATGATGGTCACGCCGTTCGAAGTAACTACCTTTTGGCCGGCAACTGAACCATCAACGTTTCCGCCCTGAGCCGCAGCCATGTCGACAATCACGCTTCCAGATTTCATGCTGGCTACGTCTGCAGCGGTGATGAGTTTTGGAGCGGGTCGTCCTGGGATAAGAGCCGTGGTGATGATGATGTCAACGTCGGCGGCTTGTTCCGAGTAAATCTCGGCAGCTCGTTTGTCGTAATCTGCGCTGGTTGCTTTCGCATAGCCGTCGGAAGACTCCATCTTCTCGGCAACCTCAACCGCGAGGTATGTTCCGCCGATTGATTTAACCTGATCGGCAACTTCCGGCCTCGGGTCGGTAGCGCGAACAATTGAGCCGAGACTTGAGGCCGCACCGATTGCGGCAAGCCCGGCAACGCCAGCCCCAGCAACTAAAACTTTGGCCGGTGGAACTTTTCCGGCGGCAGTTACCTGACCGGTGAAGAAACGACCGAATTCGTGGGCGGCTTCAATGACTGCTCGGTAGCCGGCGATGTTTGCCATTGAGCTAAGTACGTCCATCGACTGCGCTCTAGAAATTCGAGGAACCGCGTCTAGGGCAAGTGCCGTGATGCCTCTGGTGGCAAGGGATTCAAGAAGGTCTGGGCGAAGAGATGGAGTAAGCAAGCTCACGATGATGGCATTGTCGGCGAGTTGAGAAATTTCTTTTTCGGTCGGTGCTGCGACCTTCAAAACAACCGGGCTAGACCAGGCTTTCTTCTTCGTACCAATTTCTGCGCCAGCTTCGGCGTAAGCGGAGTCTGGGAAGGTTGAGAGCTCTCCCGCACCGGATTCCACTACGACCTTGTAGCCGAGAGCGATTATGGCCTTTACCGTGGTCGGGGTAGCAGAAACGCGGGTTTCCCCGGCTTGTTCTTTAGTTACGCCTATTCTCATCATTTATCAATCTTTACCTATTTGTCTTCCTAACCGAGCACACATTGGAAAAAAGGTTTTTGGATGTTTTCCGAACTTGGTTAGCAGGTTCGATTCCAGCAGAGGGCGAATAGAGTTTCACCATGAGAACATTTCGCAGGGTTATGACTTACGCCCTTTTGGCTGGAATCCTTTCTTTTTTGATCGTGCCTTTGGTGATTCCAGAAACCACCTCTGGAACTCTCACCAATGTTGAGGCCGCTGGGTCGGGCGCCGAATTCGAGACTTTAGCTGGAGTTTCAGTTCACTTGGAGCGCCAGGCTTTCTCTGAGAGCTCTGCTAACACACCCCCGCTGATTGTTTTGCTTCATGGCTTTGGTGCCAGCACGTTTTCCTGGCGCGATGTAATCGAACCGTTAGCTAAATTCGGTGACGTCATCGCTTACGACCGACCTGGTTTTGGATTCACCGAGAGACCGACCAGTTGGGGAGAGGTCAACCCGTACGGTTTTGAAGGTAATTTCAAAATTCTTGATGCTTTGATTTCAAAGTTTGGTTCTGAACGCCAAGTGGTTCTGGTTGGTCATTCCGCCGGTGGCCAATTGGCTGCCGAATACGCGAGGCAGAATCCTAAGAAAGTCACTTCGCTGATTCTGGTTGACCCTGCCATTTTGACCACCGGCGGAGGGATGGAGGGGTTTGACTGGCTCTACGGCATTCCGCAGATCAAGAAGCTTGGTCCGATTTTGGTGAGTTCCATCGCAACTTCGGGCATGGATCTTCTACGCGAGAGTTACTTCGATCAATCCCAGTTGACGCCTGAAGTATTGGCGGGCTATCAGAGCCCGTTGAAGGTTAAAGGCTGGGAAGTTGGGTTCTGGAACTTTGCCACCGCACCTCGCAAAAACGACTTGGCTAAAAACTTAGGCGAGCTTAGGCTGCCAACCCTCTTGATCACAGGCTCTAATGACACGGTGGTTCCAACCAGCGATACCGTGAAATTGAAAACACTAATCGACAACAGCGACCTAGAAGTCATTCAAAGCAGTGCTCATTTGCCGCAGGAGGAGAAACCCGCGGAGTTTATGTTGGCAATCTCAAAGCACTGGGACACATTGGTGTCAAAATAGAAAAGAATATCCTCCAGATTCGGGCAGTAGTCGAAACGGTTTAGTTGCGGCGGGGGACCCAGTTGGAGTTCTCTAATGATTGATCGCAAACGGCTCACTTCCTTGTTCGAAGCGGAACAGAAAATGTTCTTGGAGCGGAACCCTAAATCGAAGGCAGCCTACGAGGCCGCTGACAATTTGTTTGGCCGAGTGCCAATGACTTGGATGAACAAGAAGGCCGGCGGATTTCCGATTTACTTCGACCACGCTTCGGGCAACCGCATTTGGGACATCGACGGTCACGAATACATCGACTTCGCTCTTGGCGACACCGGGGCCATGGCCGGGCACTCTCACCCAGCGGTTGTTTCAGCCATCAAGAATCGCGTGGATACTCTCGGCGGCATGACCACTATGTTGCCAACCGAGGATGCCCAGTGGGTGGCAAAAAACCTCACTGAACGATTCGGCATGGCCAAGTGGAGTTTCGCTCTAACTGCTACCGATGCCAATCGCTGGGCGATTCGCCTGGTGCGAGCAATTACCGGTAAGTCGAAAATCTTGTTCAACGCCTATTGCTATCACGGTTCGGTAGACGAGGCGCTGATTGTGGTTGGGCCCGACGGAGAAGGCATGAGCAGGCCGGGAAACGTCGGTTCGCCGGTGGACGTTACCCAAACCTCAAGAGTGGCCGAGTTCAACGACCTTGAGGGTATAGAGCGTCAACTGAAAAACGGCGACGTCGCTGCAGTCTTGATGGAACCGGCACTAACCAACATCGGCATTGTGCTGCCTGAGCCGGGCTACCTGGAGGGTGTTCGCGCCCTGACGAAAAAGTACGACGCACTTTTGATCATCGACGAGACCCACACGTTCTCTGCTGGTTGGGGTGGCATGACTATGCGCGATGCACTCGAGCCAGACATCCTGGTAATCGGTAAGGCGATTGCCGGCGGCATTCCAACCGGGACATATGGTTTGTCGGAAGAATTTGCGGCTCGGGTTTTAGAGCGAACTGATCTCGATTTGGTAGACATGGGTGGGGTTGGCGGAACTCTGGCTGGGAATCCTCTCTCCGTTGCTGCCATGAGAGCAACTCTTGAAAACGTTCTCACCAAAGACGCCTTTGAAAAGATGATCGATTTGGCCACTTACTTCACCAACGGGGTCAACGTTTTGTTCGACAAATACGACCTACCGTGGTCGATCAACCAGCTTGGTACTCGCGCTGAGTATCGTTTTGCAAAGCCGTATCCGATTACTGGCACGGCAGCCTTTGAATCAGCCGATGCCGAGTTGGAAGATTTTCTGCATCTCTATCTGGCTAACCGCGGCGTGTTACTAACGCCGTTCCACAACATGGCTTTGATGTGCCCAACCACTACAAAGGCTGATGTTGACAGACACAACGAGGTGTTTGAGGAAGCAATTCGCGAGCTGGTTAGCGCCTAGGCAGGCTGTTGCTGCGTAATGCAGTGAATGCCTCCGCCGCGAGCAAAGATTTCTCGAGCATCAACTAAGACGATTTCTCGTCCTGGGTAAGCCTTTTCAAGGATTGCTTTTGCAACTTCGTCGTTCGGGTCATCAAACGAGCACAGGATGACCGCGCCGTTGCAAATGTAGTGATTGATGTAGCTGTAATCAACCGGACCGTGATCGTCGGTTAGCACTTTCGGCGCAGGAACCGGAATCAATTTGAAGTTTGTTTCCGCTTCGAGTGTTGCGCGAACTTCCTGCGAGATGGCGAAGTCTGGGTGAGCGGGATCTTGCTGGTCGTGATACAAAATTGTGTTTTCATCGGCGAAGCAAGCGACAATGTCTACGTGGCCACGGGTGCCAAAATCCTCATAGTCGCGTGTGAGCCCTCGCTTGAGCCAAATGACTTGGTTCGTGCCAAGTTTGGAATTGAGTTCTTCTTCGACCTCGGCCCTTGTCCAGTCAGGGTTACGCTCTTTGCCTAGTTGAACCGTTTCGGTTACTAACAGCGCGCCGACCCCGTTTACATGGATTCCGCCGCCTTCGTTCACCAGGGCTGAGCGAAAACTCGGTACGCCCGCTTCGGCAGCCACAATCGATGCCACGGCATCATCTTTTTCCCAGTTGGCCCAGCCGCCCTGGTTGCCCCAACCATTGAAAACCCAGTCGACTGCGGCCAGTGTTTCACCGTTTTTTACAAAAGTTGGTCCGCTGTCTCGCATCCAGCCGTCATCGATGTCGGTGATTAGAAGTTCGACTCTGGGATCCAGAAAACTTCTTGCTTCGGCTTTATGCTCTTCGCTAACCAGCATCGTCACGGGCTCGAATTCAACTATGGTGTTGGCAACTTTTGCCCAGGCGCGCTGCATCCTTTCGGTTGATTCCGCGCTGCTTCCTTCGGAATAGTCTTCTTCCATCCAGGCCATCCAGGTTCGCTCATGAGGCTGCCACTCGGCAGGCATGACCCAGGTCACTTGGAAACTCCAGCAATACCGCCGTTTACGCCATCGCCGTTTTCACTTCGAGGGTTGACCACCGAGTCGGTGAGCTTGGAATAGGTGTCGGGTCGCCTGGTTGCC
>CALPUC020000045.1 GCA_943326655.2 Rhodoluna limnophila | reverse complement strand
TGTCAACCGAAGACTCAATCTTTGAAATGGTCGCAGCAACTATGCCTACTGCAACGCCTAGCGCCCGAGGCGCAACCGCAGTTGCCGCACCCAAAGTTGGCACAACAGTGATGTCGTAAATTCCGACCGTCCTGGCCGGCATAACGAACGTTATTGCAGTGTCGGTGTAAGAGGTTGGGGTAACCACAGTGGTTCCCACCCTTACCTTTCCAGAAGTACCGAATCCGCTTCCATCCAGACGGAACTTTCCACCGCCGGCTGGAGCCGATACCGCTCTGGATCGAGTTGAATTGTCAATAATTCCGGCATCGCGCCAGTCTGAATCGGCGCCAAAGTTCGTGATTTTTGGTGCGGTAACAACCACGGTTCCGTTGTAAGACTTCTTTGAACCCTTTGGCGTGATTACGATTGCGATCCGAGCCGCTGAAGCGTTTGGAATCGCAACGTTCGAAATTGTGGTTCCGTTCGCAGTCGCGGTATAGGCCACGGCCGCTCTCGTTCCCACCTTGATAGTTCCGCTCGTTCCAAAGCCCACACCAACGATGGTGACCTTAGAACTAGAGGCCGCTGTTGTGGAAGAAATGTTTGCCGGAGTGATTGTGGTAACGCCCGCAGTTGGAAGGTAGGTGAATGCTCCAGCCTTGGTAACCAAGCCGGTTGGTGTTCCAACCACAACGTCCTGTACCCCGGCAGCGTCGCCAGACGGCAGCTCAACCTGTAACTCGGTTGCGGTCGAAGAGATGATTGGCGCCACGTAGTCGCCGATCTTTACTCCGGTGCTTCCAGCAACAAATCCGGTTCCCCTAATGGTGATGGTGTCGCCACCGGCAAGGCCAGCAGAAGTCGGGGTAACTGAAGTAACCGTAGGAGTTGCGGTGGCAGCAGCCAAAGCAATGGTGCCAGGAGCATCCAGTGCGCCGCCTCCAGAAGATGAGATTACGTTGATATCAACGTCACCGGTTTTGCCAACATTGGCAGGAACCATGGCCAAAATCTTGGTTGCAGAAACTCTCTGAACCCAAGGTGCCTTGATGCCATCAATGGTTACTGTCGGAGTTCCCGACGAACCAAAACTAGTTCCATTCAGAGTAACGATAGACCCGCCAGTATTGGCAACCGTTGCCGGGCTAACCGAGGTTAGGGTTGGCTTTGCGCCATAGGTGTACTTGGTGGAAAGAGTTACCGGAGCATAGCCGGTGTTGATCACGATCGGTACCTGTCCGGCTTGAATACCCGCTGGGACGGTAACTTCGAGTCGATCCTCGCTGTCATCGTATTGGTATCCGTCTGAAGAACCCCAATTGCATTGAACGTTTTGCATCGAGGCTTCCTGGCCGCCAATAGTAACTACCGTGTTTGCTTCCGTGTAGTTGTTGCAGAGGTCTTGACCCAGAATCTTGATTATGTTGCCGCCAGTAATTGGACCTCTTGGCGAAATTACTCGAACATTCTTGGGCCCATATGGCACAAAGGTAACTCGTTTTTTAAGAAGAATAATCGGCTCGTAGTCGCCGTCGTAATCTTGCTGCTTCAAAATCACGTCCACCGGCTTGATTGTGTTCCAGTTCTCAATGTTCCAATTGCCACCTAAACGCCAGCGACTCCAGCCTTCCCCCATGGTCCAGTCACTCCAGTAGCCGATCTCTTCCCCAGAAACGGGATCCACCATGCGCACAGCCAAACTGTCGGCATCTCCCGAGATACCTGGGCCCTTGATGTCAAAAACGGTTCCGAAGGTTACCTGGTCGGGAATGGTGTTCGAGGTTACCGAAGGCTGAAAGGCGGTAAGGCCGCCGTTGATGACTGTGGAAGCTTTCGCATAGCCCACATAGTTGCCATTCTCATCTAGAGTTTGACATTCGTTGTACAGATTCAGATTGACTTTCCCGGTGTACGTGTAGTTGTAACTAACTTCGCGCAGCCTGAAAACCACTGAGTAAGTTCCGTCATTGCTCACGGTAGAGCTCTGGCGACTTAGACTTCGATCTTCTTTGTCACCGTCGATGCTTAGATACTCGTAGCGCGCGTAGGTGCCACACTGATTGTGCCCAAAAAACGCGTGCTTGATGTTGAACGTAATAAAGGTTCCGCCGGTGTTCGCGAATCTGGTTTCACTCAGGCTTACCAGTTCCGGCTGAACCAAAACTTTTGAAGAGACATTAAACGTGTAGGTAATTGTCTTAGTTGAATCTGGGCTGGTCACACGAACCGTCGTGACCTGATTTGTTGCTGGAGCATAAGTTTGAATGTTGTTGAGGCTACCGGTGTCTGTTACCTCCATGCCATTGCGTGAGAGCTTAATGGTGGCGAGTGGATTCGATGCGCTTAGCGACCAGTTCACATCCGCGTTAGAGGCGTAGACGTCGTAGTAAGTTCTGGCTGGTTGGAATTGGCCGTCTAGGTAGTTGTAGTTTCCCAGTGAAACAGACTCTAGGGTGGCATCATCGGCGGCGCTAGATGCGCTGGCGGGAGCTGTTCCTGCTACTAATCCACCAAAGGTGAGGCTGATAAAGGCTAAAAGGGCTAGTAACTTTTTCATGACTTCCAAACGTTCGTTTTTGCCTACACGGCAACCTAATTCTAGCCCTGTTTTACGGTGTTTTAATCGGGGGCTTTAGCCAGCTCGGAACCTCTCGACCAGGGCTTCAGAGTATTCTCAAGGAGTGATTGATTTCTCGAATCCAGATTTCATGGAAAACCCCTATCCGGCACTGGCTGAGTTGCGAAAAGTTGGCAAGCCCGTTTGGCACGAAGAATCCCAACTGTTTCTAGCTGCCACCTACCAGGACGCAAACGCGGTGCTTAGAAATAGATCACTAGGACGAATTTTCAAGCCTCGCACCCCAGACGAAGACTGGGATACCTTCAACTGGCTTCACAGCGACAGCCTGCTCGACAGTGAACCCCCGAAGCACACTCGACTTCGCTCACTTCTGGTGAAAGCTTTCAACAAAAACAAGATCGAAAGCATGCGCCCAGATGTGGAGCGACTAACCGAACAACTTCTCAAAAACATCGAGGCCAAGCTCGAGACCACCGGTGAATTCGATGTGATTGCCGACTTTGCCGAACCGCTCCCAGTCAAGGTAATTGCCGCGCTGCTCGGTTTCCCAGACGAAGACGAACACCTGCTTCGCCCTTGGTCGCAGGCCATAGTGAAGATGTATGAGGTGAACCCGAGCGAACAAACTCAGTTGGAAGCGCAGCAGGCCAGCCAAGAATTTGCCGAATACGTTCGCGGCCTCATGGTTGAACGCAAACGCAACCCTGGCACCGATCTGATCAGCGACCTTGCCGCCGTTGAAGAGGATGGGCAGAAACTAAATGCTCAGGAACTCATCGCCACCTGCGTGCTACTTCTAAACGCTGGTCACGAGGCTAGCGTCAACGGGTTTGGGAACGGATTCGTGGCTCTAATGGAATGCCCCGACCAGTTTGACCTCCTTGCCAGTAACCCTTTTGCGCTAGCCGACACCGCCGTGGACGAATTCATCCGCTTCGATGCACCGCTTCACCTCTTCGAGCGAACCGCCACCTCCGATGTTGAAATTGGCGGCGTGATGGTGAAAGAGGGCCAGAAGATTGCTTCTCTGCTCGGGTCTGCCAACCGCGACGAAAGCGTGTTTGAAAACCCAACCGAGATGGACATCACTCGCGATCCGAACCCACAAATCGGTTTCGGCGCCGGCATCCACTTCTGCATCGGAGCACCACTGGCCAGAATGGAAATGACCACTTCGCTTCCAGCTTTGATGGTGAAGTATCCAAACCTTAGACTTACGGAACAACCGGTGAGACGTCCTGGTTTTGTTCTTCGAGGATACGAAAGCGTGAAGGTGACTAATGAGTAAAAACAATCTGTCGGCGCTTCAAAAAGTTCTACTCACCGGCTCAACCGTTTTTGGTCTGAGTGCGATTGCCCTCGTGGCAACACCCCAGTTCTTCAATGAGCTCTTGGGGCTAGCTTCCAACCCAGCGTTGGAGTGGTCGATGCGCATGACCGGAATCACTCTGGTGGCGCTAGCGGGAAACATGTTTGCCCATGCCAGAAAAGGCTCCGAAGACGGCGTCTACCTAGCCGCTCGCGTGATGATGTTCAGCGCCTTCGCACTTGGCGTTCTGACTCTGCTACTTCCAGCCACACTGAACTGGTTCACAATTCTCTATGCCGCTGTCGGTTTCAGCTTCTCGGCCGCCTACGGCTACTTTCTCTTTATAAAGAAGAAACTAACTAGCTCGCTTGAACCGAGCAAAAGCAATGGCACCCGCTCCGGCCAGCAATAGCGAGCCGCCAAGAGCTAGTAGTGCCCTACTGTCGTTTCCGGTGTTGGCCAAACCAACCCCCGACTGATAAATCACTTCGTCTGTTTCGAAATTAGATGCGATTTCCGTCCCAGGCAAAACTTGGGTGTAAAGACGAAGGTCATCAATAAAACCAACGAAAGGCGCAGCGCCATCGGTACCGCTAGCGATTCTTGCGACCGGGTTCGCGGTGAGGAGCCCTACCCCGGTGAATCCTGATGCATCCTGATTACCGTCAACGAACAGAATGTTCTCGCCGGTGGTGTTGTTTCGAGTTACGCAAACCTCGTGCCAGGTGTTGTCGGCGACAACGGTGTTTCCCATGGTATTCGCGTCAGCCTCGCCACCATTGAGCACTCCGCCATTACCAAACATCAGCTTGCCTTCGTTGTTGATTCCAAAGCCGTAGTCAAGGCCGTAACCACCAACTTCAGCTTCGATGATGTTTGCACCAATCCAGTGCCAGTCGCCGCCGGTGGATAAGGTTTTGATCCATGCACAGATGGTGAAATCGGCAGAAAGAATGTTTGTTACTTCGAAATAGTTCTGCCCGTCAAACTGCATGCTGCCCGGGTTAGCAGGTGAGGTGTAAGCAACCTCGGTGGAAGGCTGAGGCGCCGGGTTCCCGAAAGCTGTTCCCGAGTTGCTGCCAACCGAGTCAACCGCAGCGGCTCCAGCCGCAGCTTCGTTGAACTTCCATTGATTGGTCGGCGTGGATGCTGCCATTGCGCCTGTGGTCGACACGGCAAAAATAAGAGCAATACCAGCGAGCGCCGAGATTCTGCCAAGGGTGTTGAACTTGCTTGCCATGTTGATCCATTCGATTGGATGTAGCGGAATAAACGTTCTGAAACATTCGGCTCAGAGAATATTTACATTGACCAAAATCTTAGTAGGCAAAACGGCTCTGCATCTACAAGAGTTCTTCTAGTGCGCCCTTCGGCAAATGAATCCAACCTTCCACTTTTGCTGTCGAAAGATGAATTGGCCCAGGGGCGTTTGAAAGCCCTCGCTCGGAGGCTCTTGCTGCCAGCGCGGCAAAGGCAGCATCAAATGCGTCGCACGACTCAACCATCAACTCTCGGTAAATCCCCAAATCAAGCCAAGGCGCTAAATCATGAAGTTGCGAGATGAGTTCCTCTCGCACGATCGAAGAGTTTCGATACCCACTAGTTTCAACCAACCAATGGCGAAGTGCGGCCCCTGGGTAAACTTCAACCACTTTCCCTACTCCGGATCGATCCACGTCGAAATAGGCTCCGAATACAGATAGCAGCCCAGCACAACGAATCGCGGTCATGCCCAGACGATCGGTTGAAACACTCAGTGGCCATTTTCCAGTGATCTCCCGAACCGCGCGATCAGTTTCTCGATGAGCCAGCCTCCGCCGGAGTTCTAAGCCGCCATCGAATGGCGTGGGCTTGCCACCCACATCTTGGTGTTCATTCAAAAAGGCGACGAATTCCATCGGCCAACCCAAAGCGCAGTCGATTCCGATTTTTTCAACATCCAGAGCGGTGCGCAGCGCCAAGTCGTCGTCGACGCCTAGATTGAGAGAAACGAGGCGAGCTTTCTTCGAATCCCACTCAATAACCGCAATTGCAGTTCCCTTGGGCTCTGCGGCTAGATCGAGGCCGGCAATCAACATACCTAAACCCTAACTCTTGACCCTTTAGCCCGAAAAACTCTTCGCCCCTAAACTGAAACGATGCGAAACGAACAGGAAGCGCTCGAAGCCGAGTGGCGGAAAATCGGTTTATCCGGTCCGGCCAGACGCGCGCTGGTGGAAGCCAAACTGTTCCGAATTTCAGACCTGAGAAAAATCACCCTGGACGAACTAACTGACCTTCACGGAATGGGCAAATCCTCAATCGCAAGAATTCGTCAAATCATGGACGCGAAGAAGATTCGTTTTCGCTAGTCAGCCGATTTAATGAATCGACGCTCTGAGCCACAATCACCTAGGCTGTTTGGCAACCAAGTAGCAACTTGGATAGCTGGGCGGAGGTTCAACTTGGCAGGGCTCAAACGACAGGTGATTGCACTTATCAGGTGCACCCACCCACTTCCCTGCTTAGCGGTTTCTTCCTTTGCGGGGCTGATAGCTTTTGCTCACAACTCTTCAATCGCTTCGAGCCTGGCGATTTTTGCGGTTGTATTACTGCAGCAAATTTCCGTTGGGCTGTCGAACGATTGGCTCGATTACAAGCGCGATATAGCAGCAGGTCGCGCTGACAAACCTGCTGCCAATGGCCTAGTAAGCGTGTCGACGCTCAGATTAGTTTCACTTGTTTCTGCTGGATTGGCTCAGCTACTAGCATTCTTCTTTAGCCCTATTGCGGCAGCAGTGATGTTTCTAATGCTTCTTTCTGGTTGGGCGTACAACCTCGGGATGAAAACAAATTGGTCGTCTGCAATTACTTACGCGGTTGGTTTCGGAGCCCTACCGGTTTTCGCTGCGGCAGCCGATCCCAATCCTTATTGGCCACCAAGCTGGATTGTTGCCGTGGCTGCCCTTCTCGGAATTGCAGCTCACTTCGCCAACGCACTGCCAGATCGGGAAGCAGACCAACTAACCGGCGTGAATTCTTTGCCCCACATTCTCGGACAAGGAGTCTCGGCGATTGTTATCGGCGTTGTCGCGATGCTGGCAACCGCAATCACGGTAACCCAGTCGCCAAGTTTGCCCAATGCCTTTGCAATCGGCGGGCTAGCCATCATGGGCTTGCTGGCTGGGTCGGCGAGCGTGCTGTCTTTGCGCTCGGTGCCGCCGCGAATAGTTTTCCCGCTCCTGATTGCGGCAGCGCTAATCAACGTGGTTCTGCTG
>CALPUC020000044.1 GCA_943326655.2 Rhodoluna limnophila | reverse complement strand
TGATGCGATTTTCTGCTCGAACGACATCATGGCTTTCGGGGCGATCGCGGCCATTCAAGATGCTGGCAAATCGGTTCCGGAAGACATCGCGGTTATCGGCTTCGACGATTCCTTTCTCGCCCAGAATTCCCACCCGGGCTTAACCAGCGTTCGTCAAGATATCGTCGGTCTGGGCATGGAGGCTGCCAGAATGATTCTGGCTATGTTGCACGGCGACGAAGTGTATTCAGAAATTCTCCCCTGCGAACTCGTGATTCGAGAAACCGCCTAGTAACGTTTCCGTGAAATCGCTTTCACGAGGTTCGGCATTCGCTTATACTCAATACAAATGCTTGTGCGAGCATTAGAAAACTGAACCTATGTTTATTGGGAGAATCCGTTGAAAAGAGCCACTCGCACCTTTCTTGCCAGTCTATTGAGTGCCAGCCTGGTGCTCGTAGGTTTGGTAGCTGCTGCACCAGCCAGTGCCGTGGTTGAGTGGGTCTCGGCCCCGACCTGGAAGAACCTTCACGCCAAAATCGAGGACGGCGTTTTTGAGCGGGTTAAGCGCGAATTCGACATCGCAAGCAACCTCCTGGAAGACAGCGAAACTCAGCACAATATTGCCTGGGTTCGCACCGACCGCAACAACGTAACCGTTCAGTATGTTGGCGGTCTTTTGAATGCAGGGCGTAAGGTTCAGTTCGTCCTCAGTGGTGATGTTGAGTTCACCGACAGCATCGAAGATCCAGACAACATCGCAGTGACCGATGAAACCGGTTTAGCTGAAATAACTCTCACACTCGCCGAGGCGCCAGTAGCCGAAACAAACCTTCGAGTTGGATTGAGTTCCGGAGAAGGTGAAACCGCCACAACGGTTGGCAACCTCGTGCTCGACTGGCAAGACCCCGGCTTCTACCCGATTATCAAACTGATTGGCTCCGGAAACGGATTCACTTCCGAATGCCTTTACCGATCACAGAACAACAAAGGCCAGACCACCCGCGCGCACGAATGCTTCAACGGCGACTTCGAGGAATACACGTGGAAGTGGAGCGTTTTCAAGCGCGACTGGCTGCCCGAATATTCGCAGGTTTACGTAAAGAGCTTCAAATACGGCGGCACTCTCGGCCTCACCTACAAGGTCACCGACATTTGGGGAACCATTCAGGCAGACCGAGATGTGAAACTAATCGTCGACCAAGGCTGCCGCCTATGCCGATGGGACAACTTTGAAGACAGTAAAGTTACCGACGCCAACGGCATTGTTTCGTTCACAATCAAAAACCGCAATAACCTCACCACGGTGAAAAACAACCGTTTTGTGAACTCAGACACCAAGGCGAAAGAGGGCGGTTTTATCGCTCTTTCGATTCAGCCAACCACCAACGCTTTGGATGAGTCGGCAGACTTTATGTGGCCGCAAATCGTCACCGACATCAACATGAAAGCCAGCGCATCAAGCCTTAGAGTGGCAAAACGCGGTGGCAACGATGTGAATGCTGCTGGAAACTATGTGACCACGGTAGACAACGTTTCGGTGACTAATCCACCCCACGAACTAGACACGCTTGAGGCTGTAACAACCGACGTTGACGAAGTGATTTTCAACATCAGCTACATGAAGAACTCGCTTCCAATTCCGCTTTACTCACCAGAGATCAGAGTCACTGCCGACAACGGCGGTAAAGCTGCCCTTATCGATACTTTCCGCTTGCTATCCAGGCTGAACACCTCGGAAGCGTTTTTGTCGCCTCTGGTATTCAACTACACCTACACCCAGAGAATTGCGCTGATGTGTACCAAGACGGGAATTACCACGTTCAAGATTTTCACCGGAAGTACGTTCAAGACTCACGTGATGTCGTGCAAGAACAAACTTTCTGATGCTAAGAATATCGAAGCCCTCCCAGCTCCGATTGCAGTGCCTGGAGTTCCAGCGCAGCAATACTTCAAGGTAACCGACCGCTGGGGCAACGCAGTTTCTGGAGCCACTGTGCGCTTCACTTCGAGCGGCCCGGGATCGGTAACCAACATAACCGACGCCGTGAGTTGGAACGACGGCATCGTCACCGCCGATCTAACCGGATCTGAGGCTGGTACTCAGGTGGTAACGGCAACTATTCAAGACCCGGACAACCTAACTCAGATCGCAAATGGAACCGCAACAATTTCCTCGAATGTGGTCTGGGGAGCCCAAGCGGTAACGCTGGTGCCTAGCAGCAAGAAGGTTACTTTCAACTTCTTCAACCTCGCTGGCCTAAGGGCGACCATTACCGAAGGTAAATCCAAGAGCTACGTTAATGTGACCACGCCAACGCAGGTCTTTGTGAAGAAATACTCCAAGGGCAAGCACACCCTCAAGGTAACCGTGGGAACCGTTGTGAAAACGGTAGTGGTAACAGTTCCGTAAAAGCTATTTGCCGTGAGGCAGGCCGGCGATGCGAATGTATTCGCGGGCGGCGTTTACTCTCGGATTACCGCCAGACTCGGTGTTGATGCCGGCAGCCTGGAAGGCACGCTTAACCAGGTTCTCAACCGCACGAATCGTGGTGTCTCGTTCCCTGGCAATCTCGGTGTTCGACATGCCAAGGGCAACCATCTGCAGCACAGCCAACTGTGATCGGCTCAAATCGGCCAACGCATAGTCTCGCTTGTCGTCGCGGAATTCTTTTCCAGCACGGCCGCGAAGAGCTGCGTCTATAGCCTGGTTTAGCATCTTCGGATCGGTGATTCGATCCTTGGCGAGGTAAGCCGCGTTTTTGGGAATCTTACGGTTGTCGACTCCAACAACTCGAGGCTCAGGAATGTGGGTTAGGAAAACGAGAGCGATCTCGGGCAGAGTCTTGCGAAGAATCAGGGCTAGGTCGATGCCGGTTGGGCCGCTGCCAAGCTCAATGTCTAGAAGCGCCACGTCTGGGTCGAATTCGTCGGCTATCTTCCGCGCGCTGGCGGCTGAGCCGGTGGCTTGAACCGCGAAACCGTCGGCTTCGAGGTTAGACGCAATCAGCGAGCGCAGCAGTGCGTCGTCTTCGACGACCAGAACTTTACGGTTGAATTGAGCCACAAGATAAGAATGCCAGCCAACTTCAGATTGCACTCATATTTCTTCGCCTAAGCGAATTTAATCGGGTGATTTAATGCTTTCGCGTGGCGAAATATGAGCCCAAAATCACTAGGGGAATGCCAACCATCATTCCCGGGGTAAGTGGCTCTTGAAGAAACAACACCCCGAGCAAGATTGCAATCAGGGTGTTTGGGTAAGTGATAAGCGTTGCTCGAGTGGAGCCAATTTCTTTGATTAGAGCGAAGAACACCACGAAGGCGATTGCCGAGCAAACCACACCGAGAACAACTAGGGCAATCCAGCCGTCGGTGGTGGCTTCGACCACTCCCGGCTGAAACGGTTGTGAAAAAGCAGGAATTGCGTAAACGATGGCAACCATGACCATCGAGATTGAGATAACCCCTTCGGACGGCACTTTGCCGGCATGCTTGGCAACAATGGTTGGTGCGATGGCATAACCGATGGCGCCAATGATCACTACGCCTACCCAAAATGGATCAACGTGGCCCTGGAACGCGTCGATTCCAACCAGTAAAAACAGCCCGACGAAGCCGGTGACCAGACCGAAAATCGTTTTCGGATGAAACACCGACTTGTCTCCCATATAGAAGTAACCGAGAAAGAGTGAGAAAAACGGAACCGTGCCAATAAGAAGACCGGCTAACCCAGAGCTGATGTGAACCGGATTGCCGCTTTGGGCAGTGGTAAGCATCCACCAGGGAATCACCATTTCGATCACCGCGAAGGCCAAAACATACTGCCAGGCTTTCAGAGCCGGGCGAAGCGAATTGCGCTTGATGGCTAGGGGGATTAACACGATGGCGCCAAGAATCGTCCTGGCAAAGATGATCATCGAGGGAGAGAACTCTTCGGCGGCGATGCGAATGAAGAAATACGGAACCCCCCAGGCCAGCGATGCGGCAATGAAGAGGAGAAACCCTTTGCGAGACATTCAACCAGCCTACCGATAGGGCGCCAAAGCAATCTTGCGAAAAGTAGAATAGAAAGGTTGATTTGATGGTTAGAGAGAATATGAAAAAGACAGCTGAAACCAGTGCACCACTCCTGACCGAAATCGCCGAGCGTTGGAGCCCGCGAGCCTACGACACCACCTATGAGGTATCGAAAGAAGACCTAACATCAATTCTGGAAGCTGGGCGCTGGGCGCCTTCGGCCAGCAACCTTCAGCCATGGCGCTTCTCGGTGGTAACCCGCGGTGAAGAACTTCACACCGCAATCGTTGAGCAGTCGATGTCCGGATTCAACGCAGCCTGGGTGCCAAACGCCTCGAGCGTCATCTTTATTTCCGTGCCGGCAATAACCCAGGACGGTAACGCTTACCCAATCGCTTGGTTTGACGCAGGTCTAGCCGCGCAGAACATGATGATTCAGGCGCAGGCCCTAGGCCTTGCCACCCACCCGATCAGTGGCTACAACCACGAGGTTGTTACCGAGCTGCTCGGTCTGGAAAAGGACCGCAACTCGATTGCTGCCATAGTTCTCGGCAAGAGCACCGACCCTTCAACTCTGTCTGCCCCGGCGCAGGAACGCGAAGTTGCCCCTCGCACCCGTTTGTCACTCGATGAGATCGTGTTGCACGGCCTGAACTAATGCATTTTCACACCGCAATAAGCGACCAGATAGAGGCGTGGTCTCCGCAACTCGGACCATGGCTTTTCTATCTGGTGGTTTGGGGTCTCGTTTTTGCCGGAACCGGCCTGTTCATCGGTGCATTTGTTCCGTTCATCACCGGTGACTCACTCGTTTTCGCAGCCGGCCTGGTTGCGGCGGGAGCAGGCTCCGGTGTGAACATCTGGGTGATGGCAACAGGAGTTGGCGTAGCCGCCTGGCTTGGCGATCAGGTTGGCTACACTCTCGGTCGCCATTTCGGCAGGCCTTATCTTGACAAGCGAAAAGGTGAATGGCTGCAAAACGCCATCGCCAAAAGCGAAAAGTTCTACCGGGCTTGGGGTTGGTGGGCCGTCGTGGTCGCCCGATTTATTCCGTGGGCCAGAGTTTTCGTGCCACCGATCGCAGGAATCTCGAAGATGAACTACTACAAGTTTTTCAGCGCCAACCTGGTTGGTGCTTTGGTTTGGGGAGTTGGCCTCACCGTAACCGGCTACTACGCCGCCAGCAACGAAGCGGTAAAAAATGTCTCTTTTGCCATCGCGGCGTTCTTCATCAGCGCTTCGGTAATTGCCGGTTTACGCGCCTGGCTCAAAAACCGTAAAACTAGTTAGCCACCGTTACATCAGCCAATTCAGGTGAGCGCTCGCGGGCGTAAAACTCAACTTCCTGAGCGGCCCAGCGGCCGAAGTTTTCATCCGACCCCTCTCGCTCAACCCAGCGCTGAAAACGCACATCGGCATCCGCTTCAACCCAAACCCGCAGGTGTGCCACTTCCCCAGACAACCGGCTCAGTGCCCCGCAGCCTTCAACTATTAGTGGGGTTTGCCCCTCGAACTCACGCCAGCGAACCCGCATCCCAGCCGACCAGTCGAACTCCTGCCAAGACGCCTTTTTTCGCCCTGCGACCGGATTCAAAATCAAACGCTGTAGGTAGTCGACGCCAGCCTGCAGGCCGTCCCATCCCTCGTAGAGGTCGTCCATGTGAATCAGTCGGGGAAGACTCTCGCCGTCTTTGAACAACTGGTTTTGCAACATGGCTGCCAGAGTGCTCTTTCCGGAACCAGCCCGACCATCAATCAAAACAATTGGCGTCGGCAGTCCATCGTCGACCAACTCCAAAACTTTCTCTGAAAGCTCAGAGACGGCGGCGGATAGGTTCAAAAAGTCAGCCACAAAAACCTAGATCTGGTAATCCTCAACGTGCACGTCCGGGTGAGAATCAAAACGATAACCCCCACCACGAATTGTGCGAATGATGTCTTCGAAACCGGCAATCTTTGAGCGCAACCTACGGATGTGCACGTCGATGGTTCGATCGTTTGGCGCCGAAGCGTCGTCGGTGTTCCAAACCAACTCAACCAACTCACGCCTGCTGATAGTTTCACCCTGGTTCTCAATCAGGTAAGTCAGTAGGTCGAATTCTTTTGCGGTTAGTTCGGCATTCTCGCCGTTTACTAAAACACGACGGCGAGACAGATCAACCACAACGCCGTCTTCGGTTTCATCATCGGTGTCGGTTCTGGCAACCAGCTGGTCGAGAGCCCTAGGGTCGTGCAAAGCGGTTCTAACCACATCAACATTTCGCCCGCCGGCATCTTTTGGAGCCAAAGCCACAGCAGCATAAGTCTCGGCTCCCGGGACCAACTCGTTCAAAGTTGCTCGCAGGGCTTTCACCAGTTCGGTAAGGCTAACCCCGGCCTCAACTGCCTGGGCTTCGTCGACGCCAACGTAGAGCGCGAAGCCTCTGGCTTCAGATTGCACAACGGGTTCGTTCACTAGCTTCTTCACTGGGTTAGGGGCAGGTCGGTTGGTTCGGTAGTTGTTCAGGTTTGCGATAGTCATTTCAAGTTAATCCTTTTTTGTATGCGAATGGGAGTTTTTGTGCAAAAGCACGGCTGGGGTGTTGGTGTCTCTAAGAGGCGAGCAAAGCTCTAAGCGGTCTTAGCGACACATTCGCATACACATGCAAACGCGCATCGCCGAAGCGAAGGAAGTCTTGTTTGCAGTCATAAAAAAATTATAGGTGACTAATCGCTCAAACCGTAAGGCTGATTTCTTTGTTCGCGGATGCGGCTCCATCATCTGAGGGAGACAGGGCCGCAGCGGACTCGCGATTGTTGACGCCTAAGATCCTGAAGATTGTGGAGATTTCTTTCTTTATAGTTGCCAAAGAGAAATTCAGTTTCCGGGCGATGAGCTCATTCGTATGCCCTTCCTTAATCATTGACAGGATTTCGAGTTGTCTTGATGAAAGGACTCCGACTTCGCAGTCTTGCCCCGAAATTGTGGTCAATTCGGTGCTGAACTTTCGGACTTGGTCAATGCCTCCAGAACAATACAAATCACAAGCTAAGGCTAGGGCTAGGTATTCTGATCTTCCCAACACTGTTGCGTTAGCGGAACCCTCATAGAAAAAAACCAACACTCCATTTGTCCTCTGGGTGAGGTAGCTAGGGATGATTGTGATGGAGATAAAG
>CALPUC020000043.1 GCA_943326655.2 Rhodoluna limnophila | reverse complement strand
CCGTTCAAAAAAGCGATTAGGAAACCGGTGAGCCAGGTGAACACAAGCTGGAAACGAATCACAAACTTGTTTGTTTCCAAAGGCAGAGAAATTGCGAGGTTTTTTGGAATCAATTCACCGAAAAGAAAAGAGAAAACCGTCGCCAGGGTGAGGGCCAAAAATAGTGCGATGGAAGGTACCGCGTCTTTGGAAATACCAAGCGAAACTAGCGGTTGAGTGAGAAGCGAGGTTAGAGCGGGTTCCGAAATAAAACCGGTCAACATTGTGGTGAGAGTGATGCCCAGTTGAGCTCCGGATAGATGAGTACTGGTTTTGCGCAGAGCCCTAATCGACGGCCCTAATTTGCGCTCGCCACGTTCGGCTCTAGCTTCGAGGTCGGTTCGTTCTAGATTTACCAGAGAAAACTCGCTCGCCACAAAAAAACCTGTGCCGAGGGTTAGTAACACCCCAACACCGAGCATTAGCCAGTCATTCATATGTAAAGACAGCATACCCTTTGGCATTAGGCTAGAAGCGTCTAACATCACGACAAAGAGGTGGTTACGCTGTCTGAATCCAGCGAGAACTTGGCCGACGAAGGCGAGTTCGGAGCCAATAAATGGCTCGTCGACGAAATGTTCGAGAAGTATAAAGAGAACCCCGACTCCGTCGACAAAGCGTGGTGGCCCATCTTGGAACGCATGCAGCACGGTCTGCCTGGCGGCGACTCCTTGGCTCCATCGGCCCCGCCAGTAACTCCAGAGGCACCTGCGGTAACTCCAACCGCTGGCCCGGTTGTCGCGAAAACTACTCGGGTTGAGGCTCGCACTGCACCAATACCTGCCCAAGCTCCGATCACTGAGGCAATAAACACCGTCGGTGAAACTGCAGAGGAAGTGGCGGTAGTTACCGCTCTCAAAGGAATGGGTAAAGCCATTGCCGCGAACATGGACGCCTCGCTAACAGTTCCTACCGCAACCAGCGTTCGCACCGTTCCGGCCAAACTCCTTATCGACAATCGAATTGTGATCAATTCACACCTCGGCCGCACTCGCGGTGGCAAAATCTCCTTCACCCACATTCTTGCTTGGGCAATCATCAAGACACTCAAAGAGTTCCCGAGCCAGAACGTTTACTACGACATCATCGACGACAAGCCTTCGGTAGTCATTCCCCCAAACATTAACCTCGGTATCGCCATTGATCTGCCAAAAGATGATGGAACTCGAGCGCTGGTTGTTCCAAATATTAAGCGCGCTGAAAAAATGAACTTCGCCGAGTTTGTCGCCTCCTACGAAGCAATCGTTAGAAAAGCCAGAGACAACAAACTTGAAGGTACCGACTACGCCGGAACCACTGTTTCACTAACCAATCCGGGTGGTATCGGAACGGTTCACTCGGTTCCTCGCCTAACCAAGGGTCAGGGTTGCATTGTGGGCGCGGGAGCTCTCGACTACCCGGCCGAATTCCAGGGCATGAGCGAAGACCACCTAACTAAAGTTGGAGTCAGTAAAGTCATCAACCTCACCTCTACCTACGATCACCGAGTGATTCAGGGTGCTGGTTCGGGAGAATTCCTAAAGAAAATCCATGAACTTTTACTTGGAGCCCGTGGCTTCTACGACGAGATTTTTGCCGACCTAAGAATTCCTTACGAGCCGGTTCGCTGGGTTGTGGATTTCAACACCGACGACGCCGACGACCGTAGCAAGTCCACTCGAATTCAGGAACTGATCAACGCCTATCGCGTTCGCGGCCACCTGATGGCAGATGTTGACCCGCTGGAATACCGCCAACGCAGCCACCCCGACCTCGACATCTTGAACCATGGGCTTAGCCTCTGGGATCTCGACCGAACCTTCAAAACCGGCGGATTCGGCGGCAAGGCAAAGGCGCAGTTCCGCGACATTTACAAGATTTTGCGCGATTCATACTGCCGCACCGTCGGTGTTGAATACATGCACATCCAAAACCCGGAAGAGCGCAAGTGGTTCCAAGACCAACTGGAGCACCCTTATGCCAAGCCTGAAAAAGCCGAGCAAATGCGACTTCTCGAAAAACTCAACGAGGCGGAAGCCTTTGAGACCTTCCTGCAAACGAAGTTCGTTGGCCAAAAGAGATTTAGCTTAGAAGGCGGAGAGTCGGTTATTCCGGCACTTGACGCAATTTTGCGAAGCGCGGCTACTGCCGGCCTCAAAGAGGTAGCCATCGGTATGGCTCACCGTGGACGCCTAAACGTTCTCACGAACGTGGCCGGCAAGGCCTATGGTCAGGTGTTCAAAGAATTCGAAGGCAACACCGACACCTCAACTGTTCAGGGCTCTGGAGACGTGAAGTACCACCTCGGCACAGAGAGCGTTTTCACCGGCCCAGACGGTTCACAAATCGTCGTATCTTTGGCCGCCAACCCTTCTCACCTTGAAGCGGTCAACCCGGTTCTCGAGGGAATCGTTCGAGCCAAGGTTGACTCGGTTAACGGTTCGGCAGAAAACTACTTTCCATTCCTACCGATCGTGATTCACGGCGACGCCGCGTTCGCGGGTCAGGGAGTAGTGCCAGAAGTTCTTAACATGTCGCAGCTCCGCGGCTACAAGGTTGGAGGCACGATCAACATCGTGATCAACAACCAGGTTGGTTTCACAACTCCGCCAACTGAATCACGCTCAATGACCTACTCCACCGACATGGCAAAAGCCATTCAGGCACCTATTTTCCACGTCAATGGCGACGACCCTGAAGCTGTGGTTCGTGTAGCCCAGCTCGCCTTCGAGTTCCGTCAGGAATTCAAAAAAGACGTTGTAATCGACATGGTTTGCTACCGTCGTCGAGGTCACAATGAAGGCGACGACCCTTCGATGACGCAACCTTTGATGTACAACCTGATCGAAGCCAAGCGCTCGGTTAGAACTCTTTACCTGGAGTCTTTGGTTGGCCGCGGAGATATAACTCGCGAAGAATTTGAAGCTGCAAACGCAAGCTTGCAGGCCAAACTAGAGAACACTTTCACAGAAGTGCACGAAGCCATGAGCAAGCCGGTTGAACTGGTTCCTCGCCCAATCGGTATCGGTACCACCGCCAGCGAGCGTTCAACAATTTCTCACGAGACTGCTATTTCGAAGGAAGTCGTTGAGTTAATCGGCGATGCTCACCTAAACCAACCCGAAGGTTTCAGCGTTCACCCTAAGTTGCAGCAACTACTTAGCAAGCGCCACGAGATGAGCCGCCAAGGCGGAATCGACTGGGGTTTCGGAGAATTGCTAGCTTTCGGTTCGCTACTAATCGAAGGCAAACCGGTTCGTATGGCCGGCCAAGACAGCCGTCGCGGAACTTTCGTGCAACGTCACGCCGTTTTCCACGACCGCGTAAACGGTCAAGAGTGGTTGCCACTGCGGAACCTCGGAGCCGGTCAGGCGAAGTTCTACATCTACGACTCCCTGCTTAGCGAATACGCTGCCATGGGTTTCGAGTACGGTTACTCGGTGGAAGCCAAAGACTCGTTAGTGCTCTGGGAGGCTCAGTTCGGAGATTTCGCGAACGGCGCTCAAACCATAATCGACGAGTTCATTTCCTCGGCCGAGCAGAAGTGGGGCCAGTTCTCCGGTGTCGTTCTGCTGCTTCCACACGGTTATGAAGGCCAGGGGCCAGACCATTCTTCGGCTCGTATCGAGCGTTACCTTCAGCTTTGTGCTCAAAACAACATGACGGTAGCTCAGCCTTCGACGCCGGCATCACATTTCCACCTACTTCGTCGTCAGGCCTACTCTTCTCCGAGGCGACCGCTTGTGGTCTTCACACCAAAATCGATGCTTCGACTCAAGGCAGCCTCATCTTCGGTTGAAGACTTCACCAACGGAACGTTCCTGCCAGTGATTGGCGATGAGCGGGGCTTGGATGCGTCGCAGGTAAATCGCGTTATCTTCTGCTCCGGCAAGGTCTACTGGGATCTTTTGGCAGAAGCCGAAACTCGTGGCGACCGCACCACCGCCATTATTCGTGTGGAGCAGCTCTACCCAACTCCGGTCGACGAAATCAAGGCAGCCTACGCTCAGTATCCAAACGCCGAACTGGTTTGGGTTCAAGACGAACCGGCCAACCAAGGACCTTGGACCTACATCGGTCTATTCCTTCCTAAATACATGGACGGCAAAGTTGCCAAGATTGTTTCGCGCCCAGCGAGTGCCAGCCCGGCAACCGGCTCAAGCAAGGCTCACGCAGCCGAGCAAGCCGACCTCGTGCAACGCGCGTTCGACGCCTAGGAAACCCCTTGCAGCAGCTTGAGTCGGCACTTCGCGTAATCGTTTTAGGCGACCAACTGATTACCGCCAGTGGGGACCCCAAGAGCATGGGCTGGATTGGCCGAGTTTTAGCTAGAACCCCGCAAACCGATCCAACCATCGAGGTAATTTCGCTGGCCCTGCCAGACGACACTTCGCTTTCACTTTCCAAGCGCTGGCAGGCGGAGGTAACACCGCGAGTCAACAACATTGGTCGAACCAAGGTTGCGATCGCTCTAAGCCATCACGACATCCGCGCTGGGCTTTCAACTTCAAGAAGCAGACTCAACCTGGCAACTGTTTTAGACGATGCAATGAAAAAAGGTTTCGAACCGTTTGTAATTGGCCCAACCCCTCATAAGGAAACCGCACTCAACCCCGACGTCGAACAGTTGTCTTGGGGTTTTGAAGATGTTTGCGCCAGAAGAAACATCCCTTTCGTCGACTGTTTCCATCCGCTGGTCGCCCATGAGGGTTGGAACACCGAATTACAGAATTCGCCTTCGGGGTTGCCGGGTCAGATTGGCTACGGACTTATCGCCTGGTTAGTGCTGAACCGTGGCTGGATTGCGTGGCTAGGCATCGAAGAAACCGAGTAATCCACAGTCGCTTGACTTCTCATGTCTGAGTGCTAACCTAAAACTATAGCCTCCCCGGATGTTGCGACTACCGGCCCAGAGCCCCTGAATCTAGGGGCTCTGCTACTTTAAGTGAGCCTTGAATTTAGGATATGGCTTTGTCTGACATACCTAACGACATTGGGCTCTAACCGAGTAAAAAGTTTTGGCATGTTTTCAGTAGTACAAAGAACTCCAATCGAAAGATTCAATTGATCCCTAAGTAGTTTGAGGGTTGGTTCGAAATCTGTGTCACTGCTCATCAGCGCGAAAAGGTCGGCAGTTTTTGTGAATGCGTCGAAAACCATGTAAGACCCCAGTGCCACATCTGATCCTTTCTCTTCCAGTTTTCGGACCTTTATGGTCGCAGATTTCGAACTATCTTCTCCTGCTCTCGGGTGAACCGGATAGATTCGTGTCACTGTACTAATTCGACCTAGGTAAATTTCAAGATTGCCGTGTTTATCCGTCAATTTTTTCCAGAACGCTTTGGCGTACACAGGGTCAGCACTAGCGGAGATTGATGTGAACACCCTGACCATTTGAATATCGAATTGAGGCAGAAGGATTTCGGAAAGCTCTACATAATCAACCCAAGTTACGTCCGGAGCCCTTTCCACCAATCGCCTCTGGAGGTTGAGCCCGTCTATGTAAACGATTGCTGTCGGTTTTGACATTGAACAATCGTTTCAGTGAATAACGAATTGGAACAATCAGAAATTCACCTGTGGATTACTGGTTGAATGAAGCCATGGAAAAAACTTCGATTACCCTGTCCGACGGCCGTCACCTAGAACTTTTGGTTGCGGGTATGCCGCAGTCAAACGCAGTGATATTTCATCACGGAACGCCCGGTGCAACTAGCACCTGGGAAGCCTGGCTTAGCGAAGTCGAATCCCGTGGTGGCTTTGCCATCTCCTACTCACGACCTGGCTATGGTCGGAGTGATCGCCACGAAGGCCGCACGATCATCGATAACGCTGCCGACATCGAAGAAGTTCTGAAGCATTACGGAATCAGCAAGATTGTTTCAATCGGCTGGTCTGGCGGAGGGCCACACTGCCTGGCCGATACCACCCTGTTTCAGAGTGTTGCGGCCATCAGCATTGCCGGCGTTGGACCGTTTGGCGCCAGCGACCTCGACTTTCTCGAAGGCATGGGTGAAGAGAACCACGACGAATTTGGTGAAGCAGTTAAAGGTCCAGCAGCTATTGAAGACTGGATGAAGCGAAATGCAGCCGGGTTGGCTCAGGTAACCAGTGACGAAATCATTGACGCATTCGGCGGGCTAATTGGAGATGCCGACAAGAAGGCGCTCAATGAAGGCGCCGCCGAAGGTGTTGCCAAGAGCTACCGGCAATCAATTGAAAAAGGTTATTACGGCTGGATGGACGACGACTTGGCCTTTGTTGAGCCTTGGGGTTTCGACATCGCATCAATCAGTAAGCCGGTCGAGCTTTGGCAGGGAAACGACGACTTCATGGTTCCCCACGCCCACGGCTACTGGCTGGAGAAAAACATCCCAACCGCAAAGTTGAACTTTGTTCCTGGTGAAGGCCATATCTCTCTAGGAGAGAATCAGCGCGGTGCGATTATCACTAACGCGCTAAATTACTTGAGCTAGCCGAGTTCGGCGATGTGCTTACGAATCCTGGCGATAACTTCTTCCGGGGTTTGTGTTTCGCAGGACGTGCGAATTATCTGATTTAGGTCGTCCTCGGTCTTGTAGACGTCGTCGCAGTGATCACAGTTGGCCAGGTGAGCGGTAATTGACTTGGATAGGTCTTCGCTAACCTCGCGCTGAAGGTAGTCGTGCACCTGATCTTGGCAATCGGTGCAATCTATTGTTTCGTCGCTCACTTTTTGGTGCCCTTCTTGGCTTCCTTGGCAACCGCTTCCTTTGCGGCCGCCTCAACGTTGTAACCCTCTTGTTGTGCGTAGTTATAAAGCGTTTCTCTCAAGGTTTTCTTCCCGCGATGTAGTCGTGACATAACTGTGCCAATTTTGATGCCCAGGATGTCGGCGATTTCTTGATACGAATAGCCGTCGACAATGGCCATTTGAACTACTGCCTGAAACTCTGGTTTGAGGCTATCTACGGCGTCCTGCACGTCGTTTGAGGCCAGTTTGGCAAGCACTTCGCTCTCCGCCGAGCGGTTAACTCGAGCGGTAACCGAGTGGGCGTCTTCACCCAACTTGAAATCTTCCATCTCATCGAGGGCACCTACCTGTTGATGCTTGGCTTCTTTCATGCCTCGATTAATTGCCGTGTTCTTGATGATTTTCTTGAGCCAACCGTAAACATTGGTTCCCTGCTCGAAGGTGTTCCAGTAGCGGTAGGCCTTGGCAAATGATTCTTGAATAAGGTCTTCCGCTTCAGAGCGGTTGTACTGAGAT
>CALPUC020000042.1 GCA_943326655.2 Rhodoluna limnophila | reverse complement strand
GCCGCGATAGCACGAACGTCCGGCGCGGTGGCCGGACGTACGTGGAAGTTAGAGGTGGTCACCCCTAAATGCTAGCGGGAACATTCTGTTTGGTGTCGAAGACAAACTCGCCTTCGGCAACGTCAACCACAATGTGAGCCGAGTTGGTTAGTTCTCCGCGCATGATCTGCTCGCTGAGCTTGTCTTCGATCTCACGCTGCACGGCACGACGCAATGGTCTCGCTCCGAGCGCTGGGTCGAATCCAATCTTGATCAGGTGCTGCTTCGCTTCGGCGGTAACCTCGATGGTCATCTCGCGCTCTTCTAGGCGGCGGCCAAGCTTGGCGATGAACAGGTCCACAATCTGCAGCAACTCGTTTGGGGTGAGCTGCGGGAAGATGATGGTTTCATCCACGCGGTTGAGGAACTCTGGCTTGAAGTGCTTCTTTAGCTCTTCAGTAACCTTGCCCTTCATGCGGTCGTAGTCGCCGGCGTCGTCGCCTTCAAGGTTGAAGCCCATGGCACCGCGAGCGATGTCGCGGGTTCCCAGGTTGGTGGTCATGATGATCACGGTGTTCTTGAAGTCGACCATGCGACCCTGACCATCGGTCAAGCGACCTTCTTCAAGAATCTGAAGAAGCGAGTTGAAGATGTCTGGGTGAGCCTTTTCGATTTCGTCGAAGAGAACTACCGAGAATGGCTTGCGGCGGACCTTTTCGGTTAGCTGGCCACCCTCTTCGAAACCAACGAATCCTGGAGGAGCACCGAACAAACGTGAAACGGTGTGCTTCTCCGAGTACTCGCTCATGTCGAGTGCAATCATGGCGTTCTCGTCGTCGAACAAGAACTCGGCCAAAGCCTTCGCCAATTCGGTCTTTCCAACACCGGTTGGGCCGGCGAAGATGAATGAACCGGATGGACGGTTTGGATCCTTCAATCCAGCACGCTGACGACGAACCGACTTGGAAACAGCCTTGATGGCTTCTTCCTGGCCGATAACGCGCTTGTGCAGTTCGTCTTCCATGAAGATCAGCTTCGCGCTCTCCTCTTCGGTGAGCTTGAAGATTGGAATGCCGGTTGCCTGGGCCAAAACTTCGGCAATCAAACCCTCGTCAACAATGCCCTCGGGAACGATCTTTCCGCCACGGAACTGGGCTTGCAGGCGCACACGCTCGGCGAGAAGTTCTTTCTCTTCCTTACGCTTCTCTTTGGCAACGTCGAAGTCTTGGTCTTCAATAGCCTTCTCTTTGGCCACTCGCACTCCGGCGATCTTCTCTTCGATGTCGCGAAGCTCAGGTGGCGATGAAAGAAGCGATAGACGCAAACGAGCACCGGCTTCATCGATGAGGTCGATTGCCTTGTCTGGTAGGAAGCGGTCGGTGATGTAGCGGTCGCTCAGATTACAGGCGGCGATAATCGCGCCATCCGTGATGGTTACCTTGTGGTGCTTCTCGTAAGCCTTTCGAACACCCTTCAGGATGTTGATTGCCATCGGTAGTGATGGCTCAGCAACGTTCACCTTCTGGAAACGACGAGCGAGAGCGGCATCCTTCTCAAAGTACTTGCGGTATTCATCCAAGGTGGTAGCACCAATGGTCTGTAGTTCTCCTCGAGCCAGTAGCGGCTTCAGGATCGAAGCAGCATCGATAGCACCTTCAGCAGCACCGGCACCAACCAGCGAGTGAATCTCGTCGATAAAAGTGATGATGTCGCCGCGAGTGCGAATCTCCTTGGTTACCTTCTTCAAACGCTCTTCAAAGTCTCCGCGGTAACGAGAACCGGCGATTAGAGCACCCATGTCTAGGGTGTAAACCTGCTTGCCCTTCAAAGTCTCTGGAACTTCACCGGCAACAATCGCCAGCGCTAAACCTTCAACCACAGCGGTCTTACCAACACCTGGCTCACCAATGAGCACCGGGTTGTTCTTCGAGCGGCGGGAAAGAATCTGCATCACGCGCTCAATCTCACGCTCACGGCCAACCACTGGGTCAAGCTTGCCGTCGGCAGCGCTCTGAGTGAGGTTAGTTCCAAACTGGTCGAGAATCTGCGAACCCTTTTGAGGAGCAGCATTCTCTCCCCCAACGTTTACGGTTTCCTTGTTATCGAAGCCCGAAAGCAACTGAACAACCTGTGAGCGAACCTTGTTGGTGTCGGCGCCAAGCTTGGTTAGCACCTGAGCGGCAACGCCCTCGCCCTCCTTGATTAGTCCAAGAAGTAGGTGCTCGGTGCCGATGTAGCTGTGGCCAAGCTGCAGCGCCTCGCGAAGTGAAAGCTCGAGAACCTTCTTAGCGCGAGGAGTAAAAGGAATGTGTCCGGTTGGAGGGGTCTGACCCTGACCAATAACTTCCTGAACCTGGGTGCGAACCGACTCCAGGCTAATGCCCAGCGCCTCAAGCGCCTTGGCCGCAACGCCTTCACCCTCGTGAATCAAGCCAAGCAACAGGTGCTCGGTGCCGATGTAGTTGTGATTGAGCATCTTTGCCTCTTCTTGGGCAAGGACGACTACGCGACGGGCTTTATCAGTAAATTTCTCGAACATGTATTCAGGTTAGCGAGCCGACCTGACACAAAATAGGCTTGTTCGCCCTAAGCGTTAGGGCTTTTTTGCCTCAAGCTTGGCGCGCTCTTCAGCCTCAATCTCCGCATAAACCTGACGCTCTTTGGAGTCGGCTCGGATGATGGCTCGCATGATGAACCAGAAGAGTAGGCCGATGAGAATCGGTGGGGCGATTGCTGCCAGGATTTCGAGGAAGAGTTCCATTACTTGACCAGTGGGAACATGATGGTTTCTCGGATGCCGAGGCCGGTGAGGCTCATCAGCAGGCGGTCGATTCCCATTCCCATTCCGCCGGTTGGTGGCATTCCGAATTCGAGAGCTTTCAGGAAATCTTCGTCTAGTTTCATGGCTTCAGGGTCGCCGGCGGCTGCTAGGGTCACCTGTTCCACGAAGCGAGCGCGCTGGATAACCGGGTCGACTAGCTCGGAGTAACCGGTGGCCTGCTCGTAGCCGCGAATGTAGAGGTCCCACTTCTCAACTACGCCCGACTTCGTGCGGTGGTTTCTAACCAGCGGAGAGGTGTCTACCGGGAAGTCGGTTACGAAGGTTGGGTTTACCAGATCGCCCTTGACGAAGTGTTCCCAGAGTTCTTCAACATACTTACCGTGCTGAGGGTGGTCGATTTCGATTTCAACCTTTGACGCCAGCTTCTTCAGCTTCTCGATTGGGGTCTCTGGGGTGATCTCTTCGCCGGCTGCCTTCGAGAGGCTTTCGAACATTGAGATGTGCTGCCAGTCGCCGGAGAGGTCGTTGATGGTTCCGTCTTCTAGTTCAACCTGCTGAGTGCCAAAGATGTCTTGAGCGGCATTCTGGATTAGCTTCTGGGTGAGAGTTGCCATGGTGTTGTAGTCGCCATAGGCCTGGTAGGCCTCGAGCATTGCGAACTCTGGTGAGTGGGTGCGGTCGGCACCTTCGTTGCGGAAGTTGCGGTTGATTTCGTAGACGCGTTCGATGCCGCCAACCACTGCACGCTTGAGGAACAGTTCCGGGGCGATGCGAAGGAATAGCTCGGTGTCGAAGGCGTTGGAGTGGGTCTTGAATGGGCGTGCCGATGCGCCACCGTGGATGGTCTGAAGCATCGGGGTTTCGATTTCAAGAAAGCGGTCTTCAGTGAAGGTCTTGCGAAGTGACTGCATGACCTGAGCGCGAATCTGAACAACCTCACGAGCGCGGTCGCGAACGATTAGGTCGATGTAGCGGTGACGAACGCGGAACTCTTCGCCGAGATCGTTGTGAAGATTCGGTAGCGGGCGAATGGTCTTGGCGGCCATTTTCCAGCTCTCAACCATGATGGAAAGTTCGCCGCGCTTTGAGGTTATTACTTCACCCTCAACAAACAGGTGATCGCCTAGATCGACGAGTTCTTTGTAGTTCTCTAGTTGCTCTTCGCCAACTTTGTCGAGGCTGAGCATTGCTTGGATACGCTCGCCAGAGCCGGCCTGAAGGCTGGCAAAGCATAGCTTTCCGGTGTTGCGCTGGAACATTACGCGGCCGGTGAGGCCAACTTTGTCGCCGGTGGTTACGTCGATTTCTAGGTTCGGGTATTTTGCCCGCACGGCTTCGATGGTGGTGGTGATTGGAAGGGTAACCGGATAGGCGTCGCCCAGAGCGTTGAGGCGCTCGCGCTTGGCAAGACGAATCTCGATCTGCTCGGGAAGGTCTTCTTCCGCTTCAGGCGAGAGGTTGGTTTCGTCGCTCATCTTTACTGCTTTCCAATGGTTACGTTCATGGTGTCGATCAATCTAACTTCGCCCACTTTGGCAGCCACGATGATTTTGGCGGCTCCCTGGTAGTTGTCGTCGACCGGTCGGAAGATTTGCGGATCAATGACCGCTAGGTAATCAAGTTTAGTCTGGGCCAAACTGCGGAGTGCTTCGGTGTGAGCGGAGATTGCCTCGGAGACTGTGGATCCTGTTTCGAGTTCGGACTTGAGTTTTAGAAGCTGCTGCGAAATGCCCTCAGCGATTTTGGTTTGTTCGGCGTCTAGGTTGCGATTACGGCTAGACATCGCCAGACCGCTGGACTCGCGCAAGGTTGGGCCTTCTAAGAATTGGCAGTCTTTGAATCTGGCTCCGATAAGTTTGCGAACCATAAAAACCTGCTGGGCATCTTTTTCGCCAAAGACCACAACGTTTGGTTCCACAATTTCCATCAGGCGGTTCACCACAGTGAGCATTCCGTCGAAATGACCGGGACGACTGGCGCCCTCGAAGGTTGAACCTACCACTCCGGCTCGTTGAGTGATGTCAGTACCGTTCGGATAGACATCCTTGGCGGAAGGGGCGAAAAGGTAATCGACTTTGTGTTCGGTGAGAAGCTCGCTATCGGCTTCGAGACTTCGAGGGTATTTGTCGAAGTCTTCGCCAGGCGAAAACTGCAGCGGGTTTACAAAGATGCTCACTACGGAAACATCGCTGTTTTTTTGAGCCAGGTCGACTAGAGATAGGTGGCCGGCATGCAATGCGCCCATGGTGGGAACGAACCCGACGGTCTTACCTACAGCGCGGTCGGCGTCTAGGAATTCTTGTAATGCTCGGGCGCTGGTTACCAGCTTCATTCGAAAGTCTCAGCGTCGTTGGGATCGAGGGCGAAATGCCCTTCGTTGAGCGCGCGGTCGACCGAGCTTTTCACCACCGGGCCAATAATGCTGCGGGCGTTTTCGATGCCGGCTGCTTCCAGTAATCCAATTGCCTGGGAAACCACCATGGCAGAAAATTCGGATGCTACCGAAAAACTTTCGGCATAGGCCGCTCTTGCTTCTTCGGGAATTACCACCGGCTCCCCACCGATTTCGATGGCTAGAGCCTGAGCAATGGGTAGGGCGACGTTTGGTGCTGCCACCGCAATTCTGGCGTCGCGAAGTCGCGGTAAATCCATACTTGTTCCAGTGAAACGCATGGCCGGGTGAATGGCCAATGGGATTGCTCCGGCTTTCAATGCCGGCTCGAGAATGCCGTAGCCAAATTCAGGCGACGTGTGGGCAACAAGTTGCCCGGCTCTCCAGATTCCCGCTTTGGCGTAGCCTTCCACGGTTGTCTCTAGCTCTTCGCCCGGTATTGCCAGAATTACCAAATCGGCGTCTAATGAATCTTTCGGAATGTGCTGCACGGCAGCCAGTGCTAGCGAGATCGTTTGGCCAACTGGGCCGGCGCCAACCACGTGGAAGGTTAGCCTGCTATCGGTCATGCTTCGTCGCCCTCCCGATCAGGTGGAATGCGAAACAGGTTTTCAACAATTAGACCAACCGCGGTCATGCTGATTGCGCCACCCAAGCCGAGCACCACGTACAGAACGCCCGTACTCTGGGGCTGAAGCAGTTGATAAAAAAGAACTGCCAGTTGCCAGCCAACAAAAATGCTCCCGGTGAGAGAAACCGATTTCCCAAACGCTACCGAGCGAACCGCATAAATCGGGTCGACCGGCTTTGGTCGCGGACCCTTGTCGTCGACGAACTTTTTAAGAGCCGACCGGTATCGGAGCATCGGGATTACGGAAAGGAACAAGATCAAAGCGATAGCGGGCTGAACCAGAACCACGTTGATGGCAATTGCGGGTGCCGGCAGGCCGTTTCCAACCATGATTTGGATTGCAAAGTAGCCGACCACAGCAACGGCCGAGGCGATTGAGATGAGGTTCGAGAGCTTGGTTGCCTTCACTTTAGATTTCCCAAACCTGACTCTTCAAATCCTCTGCCAGTGCCGCAACCGAGCCGTGGCCCAGGAGCTTGGCAGAAGGGTCCATGGCCGCCCAAGGAACCATGACGAAAGCACGTTCGTAGGCTCTCGGATGGGGAAGGGTTAGCTTTTTCCCCACTTTGATTTCTTGGCCGTAGGTGATGATGTCGATGTCGAGTGTTCGCGAACCCCATCGCTCCAAACGCACCCGTCCGTGGTTGGTTTCGATTTCACGTAAGCGTGTGAGTAACACCCCTGGTTTCAGAGTGGTTTCGATTTGGATGACACCGTTTAGGTAGCGTGGAGCCTTTTCATCTGGCCCATCGGCTGTTGCGGCAAAACTTTCAAACAGCGGAGACTTTTTCACCACGACGACACCCTCGAGGGCCTTGATGTGCTTGATGGCCGACTAGATGGTCTTTTTGCGGTCACCGAGATTTCCACCGAGAGCGAGCACAGCCTGCTCAGCCATTTCTGCCCTTGATGGTATCCGAGAAATCTTCAAAGTCGTAGGGAATCGGAGCGTTTGGTTTGTGGATGGTGATCTTGGCTTTGGTAACCAAACCGGAGAGCGATCCGCCGGCAAAGTTGAGGCATAGATCTAGTAGGCGCTGAGCCAGAGTTTCAATGAGGTCGACCGGCTGGCTCTTGGCCGCTTCAACTAGCGCTTTAGCCAAATCACCGTAGTGAACGGTGTGGTTCAAGTCGTCGGTGAGAGTTGCCTGCCCGCCGAGCCAAACCGTGGCGTCGATGTAGAAGTCTTGGCCGTTTTGTCTTTCAAAATCGAAGACGCCGTGGTGTGCGTAAACACGCAGACCCTTGATTTTGATTTTGTGTGCCATAAGTCAATTCTGCCTTGTGCGAGTGGCTCTCACGTTGTGAACGCGAACACCCCAGAGCGAATGTTTTTGACTGAGTTCTGCCATGAGGTTCGCGGTTGCTTCATCTCGCGCCTCGACGGTGTCTTCGGTTTTGAGTCTGGCTGCGATAAAACGTTTCCGCGAAGCGCCGATCAGGATCGGCAGTAGGAGTTTTTCCAATTCGCTTAGCTGATCCAGCAGTTCCCAGT
>CALPUC020000041.1 GCA_943326655.2 Rhodoluna limnophila | reverse complement strand
GTTCCATGACGATTACCTCGGGCGTTCCTCTGGTGATTGGAGCCGGAGCAACTGCTCTAAATGTTCAGTACTCGAACGGAACCGGCGGAGTTTTGAAGGCCTCACCTTCTGCGCTGGTCACTGGCGCTGCCAAGTTGAAAATCGACAAGACCGGCTACCAGGTAACCGTTGCACTGCCTACAGTGGCTCAGATCAACGCATCAGCTGTGGGAACTGTAATCGCTACTCTGAAGCAGGGAAGCACTTCGCTCGGAACCGTGACTATCAACTACGTGACGGCTAAGGACGCCCCAGTATTTGCCACTCAGGTTCCACCCACTATCCCGGGTGCTGTTGCCAGTTTCCCACTGGGTGTAACCACGAACGCCGGTAACGGGGTTCCAGCACTTGGTTACAAGTCGGGTACCACCAAGGTCTGTACAGTAGCGGCCAATGGAACGGTTACCCGTGTTGCTCGCGGTCTTTGCAAGATCACGGTTTCGCAGGCTGCCGACCTAGGCACTCTAGCGAAGTCTCAGGAATACTCATTCACGTTCGCCAAGTCCACTGCGGCTTTGGTTTTCGCTGGATCGACTCCTGCTGCAGGAAACATTGATCTCACCGAAGAGGATGTCCAACTCAGCATCGGCGCCACAGTCGACACTGTTGCAGCACCAGAGCTAGATCTCGTCTACACGGTTGACAACGACGACAAGTGTTCAATCGATGACGAAGGTGTTCTGAACACTCTCGCTGTTGGAAACTGTTTGGTAACCGTTGCCTTTGCGGGTAACTCAAACATCGCCGGTCCGGTGAGCATAACTCGTCAGTACACCATCGTCACACCGAGCCAGGAGAACCCTGGAACACCTGGTGGCGTAATTGGTGACGCGATTTATGAGGACAAGGACGACCCAGCTGACACCATGTTGACGGTTGCGATGAGCACCCCGAAACAGACCAAGAGAACCATCAAGCTTGGCCGCGGTTGGAAGATTGTTTACACCCCAACTCTCAAGAAGGGAACGACCAACGTGGTTACTGGTGCAAACTTCCAGCCAACCATGACCTCTTCTTACATTGGCTCAATGACCACCACATTTATTGTGGCTCGGACGGCCTTTACTAAGACTCCTTCCGGCTGGAAGGTGTCTGGAACTAACTTCACCTGCACCATGACCTACGGTTCCAAGACCCAGGTCGCTGCAAGCAAGAAGACTAAGGCTGTTACGCAGAAGCCTTCGAAGGCTGGTTGTGCACTTCCTGCACTAACCGCTTCGGTTCAGGTAAAGGTCAAGAACAACTGGACCCGCTTAGGTCAGAAGAAGGGTTCACCTGTTCTTACCGTTCAGAAGCGAACTGCGAAGATCAACCTTCAGTAGTTCCTAGTTCATGCGGAAACCCTCGGCCATCTTGGTCGGGGGTTTCTGTTTTGGCTTTTAGACTTGACGTATGACCTTCTCTTCCAGTGCTAAACCGCGTCTTGTCGAGCTCGTGAAAGAGCTGGCCGTTGTGCACGGGAAGGTTACTCTTTCGTCTGGGCTTGAAGCCGAGTACTACGTTGATTTACGCCGTGCCACTTTGCACCACGAAGCCGCTGTGCTGATCGGGCAAGTAATGCTCGATCTTCTAGATGCCAACGGCGTAAGCGACTTCGAAGCGATTGGCGGGCTAACCATGGGCGCCGACCCGGTTGCCACCGCTGTGCTTCACCAGGCTGCAGCGCGCGGACGAAGCATCGACGCGTTCGTGGTTCGCAAAGCTGCGAAAGCCCACGGCATGGGTCGTCAGGTTGAAGGGCCAGATGTTCGCGGGCGCAAGGTTGTGGTTGTTGAAGACACCTCAACCACTGGCGGCTCACCACTCACCGCAGCGAAGGCTCTCGAAGAGGCAGGCGCCATCATTGTGGCAGTCGCAACCGTGGTTGATCGCGATACTGGCGCGCAGAAGGTTATTGAAGCTGCCGGCTACCGCTACTTCACGGCAATTACGCTGCAAGATTTGAATTTGGGCTAATTGAAGCAATTCGTTCTCACGCAGTTTGCGTCCATCACCTCCATCATCGCGGGCTCGATGATGTTTCTCACTATGCCCTGGCTAACTATTGAATTAACCGGTTCAGCAACAATGGCTGGTTTGGTGATTGCCATCACCGCGATTCCAGGTCTCCTTCTTTCTCCGTTTATGGGCTCGCTGGTCGATAGCATTGGCCGCCGGCGCATGGCGATTTACGTTGAACTGATCACTGTGTTCACAACGATTGCCTATCCGATTTTGAACGGCATAACTCCACTCACGCTTCCTCTACTTCTGGTGATGGGAGTGATTCGAGCGCTGTTTAGCGGAGGCTCGATGACCGCCCGTAAGTCACTGCTTCCAGATGTGGCGCGAGAAGCGAATATGTCTCTTGATCGTGCCAACTCACTGCACGAGGCATTCGCGGCAGCAGCATTTGCCACCGGCCCGGCAATCGCATCGCTTCTTATCGCCGCGTTCGACGTCATGGCTGCTTTCTGGGTCAGTGCTGCCTTCATGGCCTGCTCCGCTTTTTTTGCGTGGCTGATTCGCGTTGAAGAACTAAATGAGGAGGGAGCCGAGGAGCGCGGCAGCGAATCCTGGATTTCCTACGCATCTCAAGGCTTCCGTCTTTTAGCCAAGCTACCTGCGGTGGCAATCATCTTCGTCATCGTTATCTTTCTAGCGCTGTTCTACATACCTTCCGAACTCGTAGTTCTGCCGAAGTATTACGAGAGCATCGACGACCCTCAAACTTTAGGACTCCTGCTTATGGTGATGGCCTTGGCTACGTCGGTCGGTTCGCTACTGTTTGAGCGCTTTACCCGTTACCTTTCTTACGCCAACATCCTTCGTTTCACGGCACTCGGTGTTGCTGCGGCCATGCTACCAATGGCGTTTCTGCCACCAACCCCAATCATGCTGCTCTGCGGTTTGGTGCTCGGGTTCGCTTGGGGCCCAATGCCACCACTTCTCAACACCGTCATCCAGAAGAAGGTTCCGCCAAGTATGCGAGGCCGAGTTTTCTCGGTTGAAATGACAATCTGGAACGCCGCTCCAATGATCACCATGGTGTTTGCAGGAGCCGCCGTTGACTCATTCGGTGTAAAGCCGGTCTATCTGGGGATCGCCATTCTCGTCTTAATTGGTTCCGTAGTTGCGTCCACGCGAAAGGCCCTGAACGATCTCAACGAGGTCAACCCACGCTAGCCGCACCGACCATTTTTCGAGCCTGATAGACTAGAAACCGGAGCGCTGGGAAGTCTGGTCGGCAAAGTATTTCTTACTTTTGAAAGGTCTTCCATGCTCAGTATTTCAGCTCTTCTCGCCGTCGGCATTTTTGTCATCGCCTATGTTCTTATCGCCACCGAAAAATTTAATCGAGTTGCCATCGTTTCGGCCGCCGCAGCCGGAATGGTTTTGGTTGGTGCAACAGACGCCGAAGCGGCTTTCTTCAGCCACGAAACCGGCATCGACTGGAACGTAATCTTCCTACTGCTCGGAATGATGATTATCGTTTCGGTGATTCACAAAACCGGGCTCTTTGAGTACCTGGCCGTTCGAGCCATCAAGGCAGCCGGCGGCCGCCCAAAAACAGCGTTCGTGCTAATCCTCCTGCTCGTGTCTTTCGCTTCCGCTCTACTCGACAACGTAACCACGATTCTTCTGGCAGTACCGATGACGTTCCTCATCGCGAAATACCTAGACGTAAACCCGGTGCCATTTATTTTGGCGGAAGTTTTCGTGAGTAACATCGGCGGTGCTGCCACCCTGATCGGCGACCCACCAAACATCATCATCGGAAGCAAAGTTGGCCTGGGCTTCAATGAATTCCTGCTGCACATGGCACCGCTTTCGATTTTGGTTTTGGCAGCGGTTATTCCGATGCTGGTTTTCCTCTTCCGCAAGCAGCTCGTGAATGGTCCGGAAGACCGAGCCAAAGTGGACTCACTGGTTCCAAGCTCCTACATCTCCGACAAGTCGCTCATGATCAAGAGCCTCGTGGTACTCACCCTGGTGATCGTGGCTTTCGTGCTCCACTCGGTTACTCACATCGAGCCATCGCTAGTCGCAATGATGGGCGCCGGCCTCCTGGTTCTAATTAGCAACCTGAAGCCAAAGGACTACGCCATGGACGTGGAGTGGGGAACCCTCACCTTCTTCGCCGGGCTATTCATCATGGTTGGTGCGCTGGTTCACGTTGGCGCTCTGGGCCTCGCCGCCGACTATGTTGGCCAAGCGGTTGGCGGAAACGCGCCTCTCGCCGGAACCGTGATTGTGCTGGCCTCGGCCGTAATTTCCGGTGTGGTCGACAACATCCCCTACGTCACGAGCATGATTCCCGTGGTGGCCGAGGTGGCAAAGACTCTACCTAACCTAAGCAACGACGGCCTATGGTGGGCTTTGGCAGCCGGCGCCGACTTCGGTGGAAACCTAACCATCGTTGGCGCTTCGGCAAACGTGGTTGCAATCGGCCTTGCTCACGCCAAGGGCATCAAGATCTCGTTCTGGGAATTCGCGAAATACGGCATCCCAGTTACCCTTGTTTCGATAGCAATCTCGCTGCCTTACCTACTGATCCGTTACTTCTAGGACCCAATGACCGACGTCGACAACCCCAGCCCAGAGCAAACCACCTGGGGAGTCGGCCCGCACGCAAAACCTTGGCCAACCGGCGAGCACTTCGACCCGGAACTTTTGGAAAACGGCGACACCCGTAACGTTCTCGACCAATACCGCTACTGGAAGATGGAAGCCATCGTGGTCGAGCTAGATAGCCGCCGCCACAAGTTTCACGTTGCCATCGAAAACTGGCAGCACGATCTCAACATCGGCTCAATCGTTCGAACCGCCAACGCATTCCTAGCTGCCGAGGTTCACATCATCGGCAACCGCCGCTGGAATCGCCGCGGAGCCATGGTCACCGACCGCTACCAGCACGTTCGCCACCACCCAACCGTTGAAGATTTCCTAACCTGGACGAAGCAAGCGAACCTTCCAATCATCGCCATCGACAACGTCCCCGGCTGCAAAAAGATCGAAGAATACGAACTACCTGAGAGTTGCGTTCTACTTTTCGGCCAAGAAGGACCTGGCCTAAGCGAAGAAGCCATCAAGGCTTCCGAGGTCGTGCTTGAAATCAGCCAGTTCGGTTCCACCCGCTCAATAAACGCCAGCGCAGCCGCGGCAATCGCCATGCACTGCTGGATTGAGCAGCATATTTTCTAGTTATTTCCAGCAAGTCGATTCATCGAGTTCAACATAGTCTTCGAAGTCTTCGGTGGCGTCAGTGCCAAATTCAACCACCCGGCTCTTCCCCTTGGAAAGCTTTGGGTAATCTATGTCGAAGCTATCTATCTCTTCATCGTCCTCTGAATAACTGATTCCATAAAGCGAAATGGTCGAGCAGGTTTTCAATGCCGTCAACTTCAGAAAAACACACATGTCGAAGGTACAGCTGCGAGAGGTGCGGTCGGTCACGTCTTGAATCTTCAAACCGTTCGCCCAAAAGGTGACAACCTCGGGGGTAGGCTCCGGAGTCTCAGTTGGTGTGGATGTTTCGGTTGGTTGCAGTGTGGGGCTTGGATCTGTTACCGAGTTGTAGTCTGCTCTAGCGAATGAACAGCCGGACAGCAAGAGTAGTGCGGCAGCAAAGACCGAAAACCGAAGTAATTTCCCCATGCGCCAAGATTACCTCCGACAAAGGACAACACTCTTTTAGGCTAAAATTAAGACGTACTCATTCGGAGTGCAACTCCCAGCTTTGAAGAGGGGTAGCCATGCCTGCAGTAGTAATCATCGGCGCACAGTGGGGCGACGAAGGTAAGGGTAAGGCGACAGACCTACTCGCCGAGCACATCGACTACGTGGTTAAGTTCAACGGCGGTAACAACGCCGGCCACACCGTGGTCATCGGCAACGAGAAATACGCCCTCCACCTGCTTCCTTCAGGCATTCTGACCCCAGGGGTCGTCCCAGTTATTTCAAACGGTGTGGTCATCGACCCAGCCGTTCTGTTCGAAGAGCTAGACGCTCTGAACGCTCGAGGAATCGACACCTCGAAGCTGCGCATTTCGGCAAACGCTCATGTGATCACCTCGTACCACGTGACCATCGACAAAGTGACCGAGCGTTTCCTCGGTAAACGTGCCATCGGCACCACCGGCCGCGGAATTGGCCCAACTTACTCCGACAAGATCAACCGAATTGGTATCCGCATCCAGGACCTGTTCGACGAAAGCATTCTTCGCCAGAAGGTTGAAGCAGCGCTGGTTAGCAAGAACAACCTACTCACCAAGGTTTACAACCGCGCAGCCATCAAAACCGAAGCTGTGGTTCGGGAATTGCTCGGTTTCGCCGAGCGCCTGCGCCCAATGGTTGGCGACACCGCTCTTGAGCTTCACCAGGCCTTGGAAGCCAACAAACTCGTGTTATTCGAAGGTGGCCAGGCGACCATGCTCGACGTTGACCACGGAACCTACCCGTTCGTGACTTCATCGAATGCCACCGCTGGTGGAGCCTCAACCGGCTCAGGCGTTGGCCCAACAAAACTGAAATCGATCATCGGAATCGTCAAGGCTTACACCACCAGAGTTGGCTCGGGCCCGTTCCCAACCGAACTGTTCGACGACTCAGGGGAGTTCCTGCGCTCAACCGGGCACGAGTATGGAACCACCACCGGGCGCCCACGTCGCTGTGGTTGGTACGACGCCCCGATTGCCCGCTATTCGGCTCGCATCAACGGCCTAACCGACTTCGTGCTCACCAAGCTTGACGTGCTCACCGGCCTCAAAGAGATCCCGGTTTGCGTTGCCTACGACGTAGACGGCGTGCGCCACGAAGAAGTTCCGGTTAGCCAGAGCGATTTCCACCACGCGAAGCCGATCTACGAAAACTTCCCTGGCTGGGAAGAAGACATCAGCAAGTGCCGAACCTTCGAAGAACTTCCGAAGAACGCACAGGACTACATCTTGGCTGTTGAAAAGCTAAGCGGCTGCCGCATCTCGGCAATCGGTGTTGGCCCTGCTCGAGACGCAATTATCGTGCGTCACGACATGCTCGCTATTTAGGTTCGATTGCTTTCGGAGCCACTTTGGCTCGCTCTGATGCAACAGCGTCACGAAGCTGCTTGGCAACTCCCTTAGCCCATTTCTTCGCTTCCGCTTCGCCGTCGTCGAAGAGGGTGAACACGTAGCCAGCTGGGTAACCGGGGCCGAAGGCAAACACGTTCAGAGCCTGTAACCCGGAGGTTCGCTCGCGGTTGGAAACGGCAATCTTTACGTTCAGCCCGTTTGCTCCAGGCTCAAGAGACACGGTCTTGGAGAGATCCCAATCGCGCACCATCT
>CALPUC020000040.1 GCA_943326655.2 Rhodoluna limnophila | reverse complement strand
CCCATACCGCCGACGTACCAGGTCGAGTAAGGGTCAACGTGCTCGAGTTTGATACCGGCACTGGCAACCACCACCGTAGCCACAGCACCTACGGCAACCGCTGATCCGTAGCGAGGGCCAATGAATAATCCGTTACTCGCCGCAACGGAAAGAATTAATGTGCTGACGAAAATTACAATGGCCAAGATAAGCAGCGAGAGGTTTTGGTAGCTCTGCCAAGCCAGAGCACCGATGAGAGCGTGCCACGCTCCGAAGGAGATTGAGATCAGTGCGAGCAGCCATCTAGGGGTTCTAAGCATTCGGCACCCACTTGAAGATGATCGTGGCACCTTTTCGTGGTTCAGACTGAATGTTTACCGTGGCGCCAACCGAGGCCGCTCGACGCCTGATCGAGTGTCTGACACCCATCCGGTTGGCCGGGATCTTGGATTCCCTAAAGCCTCTTCCATCATCCTTGATAACAACTTTCAAACCATGGTTGTCGGCTTTCAATCGAACCTGTCGGACGACTTTTGTTCCAGCGTGCTGCATAGAATTTTTCAGCGCCTGAATCGTGGCATCCGCTAAGGCGATCCCGACCAAAATAGGCATCGAGAATTCTGCCTCCTTAGAGAGACTTATCTGCACTTCGGGAAAGGTGCGACGAATATTCTCGGTAAGGGTGTCGATGAAGGTGTTCACCGAGATGTCTTCAACTTTGCTGTTGTCTTCGTTCGCAGCGATTTTCAGTCGCTCGATTGCCACGCTCGCACTTTCCGAAGCCAGCGCGCGTTGCTGTGGAGTCTGGGCTTGAGCTGCTAACAGCACCGTGGTGAGTACCTGATCGTGCACCAGGTCATCGATTTTCCTGCGTTCCAGTTCGGCAGCTTCCGCAGCGGCTCGAGCGGTGGCGGTTTCTGCCACCTCATCATTTTTGTAGTCGACTTCGGATGCTGCACTTCTAAGCATCAAAACCAGAGATAGCACGGCCACCGCGTATAGGAAAACGTAGAGGGCATCTAACAGTGCGGTGCCAACGCCTTGGCCACCACCGGCCGGAGTCATTCTAAGAAAGAAATAGCTAACTGGTACGAAGCCGAGAAATGCGAACGCCCACCATTTGGGCAAGAACATACCTAAGGCCATGGTCGCGGTGCCGGTCCACCACCAAAGCCAAGAGCGGTAATCGGAAGGAAAGTCGGTAACGCCCTGCATCGCAATTGGGTAAAGGAAAAAGGACACGACATAGGCGGCCCCGTGCAGCAGGTAAACATTCTTATTGGCAGAACCGAGCCAAAAATTGTAAACCGCAGCAAAATGAGCCGCCAAAATCAAACCGAGCGACAAAAAATGGATGAATGCATTCCCAAGGTTTGCGTGGGGAATGGCAATAGTAAAAGTTTGAAGCACAGTCATGGCAGTTGCGGCAATAGAAAAAACCCGCCCGATGATTTTTTCTATGCTGGTGCTGGCAAATGTCGACCGACTCACTGTGATTGCCAATTTATTCGAGTAACCCGTCTTCTAGGGCGCGTTTCAAGAAGGCTGTTTTATCAGTGACCGGGCGGCCGACGTCTGCGTACTTCACGCGAACTCGATCGATGTGCTCTTTGACCGTACTCGGTTTGATGTCCAGAGCAAAGGCAATTTGCTTTTGGGAAAGACCCGATGCGTAGAGCGACAGAACTTCTCTTTCTCGGGGCGAAAGCTTGGCATCTTTGAAATCGATATCCGAGTCGATAGCCGCCGTAGTTTGCAGGTTATTCACCAACTGTCCGTGGGCAACCAGGTAGATCGTTTCGGCCAGACTTTGCATGCTTTGAGATTTGGTGACCAGTGCGGCGGCACCGGCTTTTAGCGCGGCCTGATTGAGCCGTGCTTTATCACCGATTGAATAAACCAGAACCTGGATGCCGAGAGCGGCGAAAGCAGCGACGTTATCGCTGACATTGGAACCGTCTGAGAGTGAAAGATCTAGAACCGCGACCTGTGGCTTTTTTTCGCCAAGCGCATCCAGACATTTGTTTACGCTCGGTGCTTCAGCAAGTAGGTCGAAGTTATATTCCTGACAGGTCGATTTGAAACCGAAACGAATCGCATCATGATCATCAACAATCACCACCGAGGTTGATTCGGCGGTGAAGTCGATGATGCCCTTCGTCATTTTCGAACCAGACTCGCAATTGTCTCTAAGTGGTGGGTGTGTGGGAATAGGTCGAACGAACGTATCCCCGCTAAGTCGTAGTGCTCCATGAGAGTCTTTAGGTCTCTGGCCAGAGCTATCGGATCGCAGGCAACATAGACGATGTGTTTTGGAGCCAGCTTCAAAAGTTGGCCAACCACCTTGCCGCCCGCGCCCGAACGAGGTGGGTCGAGCACTACGGTCGCTTCGCCGGTTTCGTCCTTGTGAGGTGCCAGAAAACGTTCTACCGGCTCGCAAACCGCCTTAACATTTGGCAGGTCTTTCAAGTTCAAGGTAGCGTCTGCGGTTGCCTGCTTGAAAGACTCAACCGTGGTCATCCGAAGCGACTCCCCAAACTTTGCGGCAATTGTGCCGGTAAACAGACCGACCCCGCCGTAGAGGTCGAGGTTGTCGGCCGAGAGTTTTAGTACGCCAGCTTTTTCAATAAAGTCATTTACCGCTGAGGTTAGAACATCCGGAGCTTTGCGGTGAACCTGCCAAAAACCGCCGCCGGTGATTCTGAAGGTTCGCCCTCCTGCTCGCTCTATCAGTCGTTCATCGCCCTGAAGTTTTTTGTCAATCAGCCACTGCACCTGACCGGTGCTCGATGCCATGACCTCAATCTTTCCGACGCTCTGGTAATTCTTGTGGTGGAACTCGAGTTCTTGAATGTCTTCGGTTGCTAGAGGAAGGCTCTTCACTCGCACCACTTCGTGGCTGCGTTCGCGGTAAGGACCAACAAAACCCTGCTCATCAACGTGCAACTGAATTCTCGAGCGGTAACCGAGACCGTTATTCTCATCGTCTCCGGGAGCGGCCTCAACAGCTACCCGAAGTTTCAGTCCGGCGAACCGATCCAATGCCTCTTCTAGAACATCTGCTTTTAGTTCGCGCTGACGAGCCAACCTGATGTGCCCAAACTCCGCGCCACCAGCACCGCCAACTCCGCCTTCAGCCCAGATGTGCGGCACGCGATCAACCGATGGTTCCAAAATTTCGATTGGTTCGGCGCGGCAAAAACCTTTGCCGCCGTCTTCGAAAACTCGCACCTTCACGCGCTCTCCCGGAAGCACGTGTGACACAAAGACCACACGGCCTTCGTGACGTGCCACGAAGATGCCGCCGTGGGCCACCTTCTCAATTGCCACTTCAAAGGAGCGGCCTACCCAGGATTCAGTCTTATTCACCTGTTAAGTGTGCCAGAATCTAGGCGTGACTAGGCTCGTTCTCGCTTCTACTTCTCCAGCAAGGCTTTCTTTGCTCCGCGCTGGCGGCATAGAACCGATAACTATTTCCCCCGGGGTAGACGAAGAAGCGGTTGCCGCGCGGGCCGAGTCGATGGGGTTGATTCAATCGTCACAAGATCTCGTGCTCCTGTTAGCCAAGGCAAAAGCCGAAGCTGTGGTGTCAAACCCACTCGCGCAAAACTCCATAATCATAGGTTGCGATTCGGCTCTTGAGTTTCAGGGGCAAACACTCGGAAAGCCCCACGAGCCCTCGGTTGCCAAGGCTCGCTGGCAACAGTTGCGGGGCAACTCGGGAACACTGCACTCGGGACACTGGCTAATTGACAACCGCAATGCTGCGTCAATGCCGCCGGCCACGGGCAAGACCTCTTCGGCCGGAGTGTACTTTGCCAATCTTTCCGATCGTGAAATCGACGCCTACGTTGCCACGGGTGAGCCGCTGAAAGTCGCTGGCGCATTTACCGTGGACGGCCTTGGCGGAGCGTTTATCACCAGAATCGAGGGAGACACTCACACCGTGATTGGCTTATCACTCACCACCCTGCGCGACCTCAGCGGCGTTCTCGGTGTGGAATATACGAGTTACTGGAACCGCTAAATCCCTTACAAACGAATAGGCTTGTCTGCATGACCACACGCACCATAACGAAGGTTCTTATTGCCAACCGTGGCGAGATTGCTGTGCGAATTGCACGTGCCGCCAAGGATTCAGGAATCGAATCGGTTGCCATTTACGCCGACCAAGACCGAGACGCACTTCATGTGAAGGTTGCCGACGAAGCCTATGCTCTTCACGGCACAAGCTCTGCCGAAACCTATCTGGTAATCGACAAGATCTTGAAAATTGCCAAGGATTCTGGTGCCAACGCAATTCACCCAGGCTACGGATTTCTGGCCGAAAACGCCGAGTTCGCTCGAGCAGTTATAAAGGCTGGGATCATTTGGATCGGCCCAACCCCAGAAGCAATCGAGCGCCTGGGCGACAAGGTCTCCGCTCGTCACGTGGCTGAAAAAGTAGGCGCACCTTTAGCACCGGGAACGATCAACCCGGTCTCTGGCGCCGAAGAAGTTTTGGACTTCGTGAAAATTCACGGACTTCCGGTTGCAATTAAGGCGGCGTTCGGTGGCGGTGGTCGCGGCATCAAAGTTGCCTATAAGCAAGAGGAAGTTGCCGAACTTTTTGAATCGGCGACCCGTGAAGCAATCGCAGCCTTCGGTCGCGGTGAATGCTTCGTAGAAAAGTATTTGGAAAAACCCCGACACGTCGAGACGCAGTGTCTCGCAGACTCCTATGGAAATGTCGTCGTGGTATCAACCCGCGACTGCTCCTTGCAGCGACGCCACCAAAAACTGGTTGAAGAGGCTCCCGCACCATTTCTAACCGACGATCAGGTGAAGCGACTCTACGAGTCTTCAAAAGCAATCCTGAAAGAGGTTGGCTACGTCGGTGCTGGAACATGTGAGTTCCTAGTTGCCCAGGACGGCACTATCTCGTTTCTGGAGGTCAACACCCGCCTTCAGGTTGAGCACCCGGTTTCCGAAGAGGTCACCGGTCTGGATCTGGTGCGCGAGCAGTTCCGTATTGCCGAAGGCGGCAAGCTCGACTACTCCGACCCAGAGGTTCGCGGACATTCCTTTGAATTCCGAATCAATGGCGAAGACCCAGGCAAGAATTTCATGCCAGCGCCAGGCCCGGTGCACGTGTTTAAGGTTCCCGGTGGCCCAGGTGTTCGTGTTGACACCGGTGTTGAATCCGGCGACGTGATTTCCGGCTCCTTTGACTCGATGATTGCCAAACTTATTGTCACCGGTAAAACTCGCGAAGAGGCACTGGCCCGCTCAAGACGAGCGCTGGCCGAAATGGAAGTTCACGGCCTACCGACAGTGCTTCCTTTCCACCAGAAAATCGTGAACGACACCGCCTTCATCGGCTCGAAGGGGAAGTTCGGAATCTATACCCGTTGGATCGAAACCGAATTCGTCAACGACATTCCTGAATGGAACGGTATAGGTGGCGAGGCCGGAGTAAACCACCCGAGAAACAACGTTGTGGTCGAAGTAAACGGCAAACGTATCGAAGTTTCGCTTCCAGCAAATCTCGGAGGCAACTCCTCGACCGCCACCGCCGGTGCCGCCCCAAAGCGCAAGAGCCATGCTGCCGCCAGCAGTGGCAAAAGCGGTAAGACCGTGGTTGCCGACATGCAGTCGAGCGTGGTTAAGATTGCGGTCGCTGAAGGAGATGTGGTTGAAGTTGGTCAAACCATCATCGTGCTCGAGGCCATGAAGATGGAACAGCCAATCAAGGCGCATAAAGCTGGCACAATTGCCAACATCAAAACTGAGGTTGGCGCCACCGTTCCGGCCGGAACCGTCTTGATGGATATCGAAGACTAAAGGCTGCTCGACCCACCATAGAATCAAACCCATGACCAATCTTCTTGATGATTCAAAAACCGACCCGTTTGAAGTAGCGGAACTTGCTGCGAAACGACTGGCCGAACTAACCGGAGTCGCGGCTCACGATATTGCTCTCACTCTCGGATCAGGTTGGGCTAAGGCGGCTGATCTAATCGGTGAAACCGTAGCGACCATCGACGCCACCGAGCTACCAGGTTTTTCAAAACCGGTTGTTGAGGGTCACGTAGCGACGATTCGTTCGATTTTGCTTCCCAGTGGAAAACGCGCTCTGGTATTGGGCGCTCGCACCCACTTCTACGAGGGCCACGGTGTTCGCCGCGTGGTGCACGGCGTTCGAACCGCTGCCGCCGCAGGTGTCAAAGTGATGGTTCTGACCAACGGCGCGGGAGGCATCAAGGAAACCTGGAAGCCCGGCACACCGGTGCTAATCAGCGACCACATCAACTTCACATCAACGTCTTCAATTGAAGGCGCAAAGTTCATCGATCTGACCGATGCCTACAGCCCAAGACTGCGCGATTTGGCTCGAAGCGTTGACCCAACGCTAGACGAAGGTGTCTACATGCAATTCCGTGGTCCTCATTACGAGACTCCGGCCGAAGTGCAGATGGCCAAGGGAATGGGTGCGCATCTGGTTGGCATGAGTACGGCGCTGGAAACCATCGCCGCGCGTGAGTTGGGCATGGAAGTCCTCGGGTTCTCGCTGATGACCAATCTGGCCGCTGGTATTCAAGACCACCCGCTCTCTCACGCCGAGGTTCTAGAGGCCGGCCGCGAAGCCGAGGGTCGAATCAGCGCTTTGCTAGCAGAGATTATTGGCCGCATTTAATGTCGCTCTTGGAACAGGCCAAGGCTTGGCTCGCACAAGACCCGGATCCGATTACTAGAGACCAACTTCAATCAATCATCGACTCGGGCGACGAAACCGAATTACAAAAAAGTTTTGAGCCGAGAATCGCGTTTGGAACGGCTGGTCTCCGCGGGGAACTTGGCGCCGGCGCTACGCGAATGAACCGAGTACTCGTGGCCCAGGCTGCCAGAGGGCTTGCGGATTACCTTCTCGAACGAGAGCCTGAACCGTCGGTGGTAATTGGTTACGACGGCCGCGTGAACTCCGATGTTTTCGCCGATGATAGCGCTCAAATTTTGGCTGGAGCAGGAATTAGAGTCACACTGTTCGACCGCTACGTGCCAACTCCGGTAGTTGCTCACTCGGTGAAGTTCGGTAACTTCTCCGCTGGCATCATGGTGACCGCCAGCCACAATCCGCCAAACGATAACGGCTACAAGGTTTATCTCGGTGGTGATTTCGGCGGCAGCCAAATCATCTCGCCCATCGATCGGGACATCGAAGCCAAGATTCTTCTCGTGGCCCAAGCTCAAACTTTCAATGAAATTCCAAAATCGGAAGTTTTCGAGCGAGGTGGAGAAAATCTCCGCGAGGCTTATTACGAATCCACATTGAAACTTACCGAAAGCCACTATTTCAACAACCGGCTAAAAGTGGTTTACACCGCAATGCACGGGGTAGGGCTGGAAACCCTAAACGAGCTTCTGCGCCGAGCCGGGGCCTCGATTCCAATTCCGGTTACCGAACAGGT
>CALPUC020000039.1 GCA_943326655.2 Rhodoluna limnophila | reverse complement strand
TCCCGGAACAAAACGTTCGTTAGGGCTGTCGGTATATAGTTCGAGTTTGATTGCTCCTTTTAGACCATGTGCTTTTAGTAGCCGGCCAACTCGGAGCTGAGTTTGATTAGAAATCTGTATCCACCACGTCGACGCGGATTTTCTTACCGTCTGCTAAAGCTTTAACGACGGTTCGCAGTGCCTTAGCAGTGCGGCCGCCGCGCCCGATAACTCGGCCAAGGTCTTCCGGGTGCACGTTGATCTCCAGTAGTTCTTCACCACGGTTGGTCTTACGTGCAGTTACGGTGGCGTCTTCCGGGTGGTCGACGATTCCCTTGACTAGGTGTTCGAGCGCAGCAGCTAACACTTTGCTTAAGCCTCTTCTGCTGGAGCTTCGGCAGCTGCTTCTTCAGCAACCACTTCTTCAACAGCAACAACTTCAGCCTCGGCAGCAGGCGCTTCTTCAGCAACTTCTTCTGCAACAACTTCAGCTTCAGCTTCTGCAACTGGAGCTTCTGCAACTGGAGCTTCTGCTGCTACTTCCTCTGAAGCTACTGGAGCTTCTTCAGCAACGACTTCAGCCTTAGCCTTCTTCTCTTCCTTTGGAAGTAGAACTGGCTTCTTCTTGGTGTCGATTACGAATTCAACCTTGGCGTCCTTGACCTGAACCTTGTTCACGCCCTTTTCGCCCTTCGAGGTCTGCCAGTCACCGGTGAGCTTTAGTAGCGCCATTACCTGCTCGGTTGGCTGTGCGCCAACGCTTAGCCAGTACTGAGCGCGCTCAGAGTTAACTTCGATGATCGATGGGTGTTCGGTTGGTACGTAACGACCAATTTCTTCGATGGCACGGCCATCACGCTTGGTGCGTGAGTCGGCTACGACGATACGGTAGTGAGGCGCACGGGTTTTCCCGAGACGCTTTAGGCGGATTTTTACAGCCACAATGCTCCTGTTATTTGTATTGGGGCGAACGTTCCACCGTGAGCGTGGGGTGCACACTCGGTAGAGAAGCTCTATGGGTAGCCAATGAATTTGGTTAGAGGGTCAAACTCTTGGCAACCTCTCTATTTTAGGGGTAACACTCGAGTTTTCAAAGCCCTAGAGCCCGAATGACGATCCTGAACCACCCGAGGCTGGATTCACTCCCGAATTTTCAGCGGCGCGCTTGGCCGGATTACCGGATTTGGAACCCTTTTTCTTCTTGTCATTTTTCTTTGACTTACCGCCGATGTAGCCGCCACCCATTTGCGGCATTCCAGGCATTCCGCCACCCATTTGCGGGATGGCACCCTTCGCCATGGTCTTCATCATCTTGGCCGCTTGCTCGAAACGCGTAACCAGTGAATTAACCTCGGTGACGGTTGTTCCCGATCCTTTAGCGATACGCAACCGACGCGAGCCATTCAATACTTTGGGCTGATGGCGTTCCCCAGGAGTCATCGATCGAATGATTGCCTCGGTGCGGTCGATTTCTTTTTCGTCGAAGTTTTCGAGCTGGTTTTTCATCTGCCCAGCTCCAGGCAGTTTTGCCAAGAGGTCTTTCATCGAGCCCATCTTTTTTAGCTGCTGCATTTGTTCCAAGAAGTCCTCGAGTGTGAATTCGTTCTTGGCAATCTTGTCGGCCATCTTGGCAGCTTCAACATCATCAAACTGCTTCTGGGCCTGCTCAATCAGCGTGAGGATGTCACCCATGTCGAGGATGCGGCTGGCCATGCGATCTGGGTAGAACGGCTCAAAGGCGTCTAGGCCTTCGCCGGTTGAAGCGAAGATGATTGGTTTGCCGGTAACCGAGGATACTGAAAGCGCGGCTCCACCTCGGGCATCGCCGTCTAGTTTGGTGAGTACCACACCGGTGATTCCAACGCCGTCTTCGAAAGCTTTGGCAACGTTGACCGCGTCTTGACCAATCATCGCGTCGATTACAAACAGAACTTCGTCTGGGTCAACAGCCTTACGGATATCGCGGGCCTGCTTCATCAACTCCTCGTCGATACCGAGACGACCTGCGGTGTCAACGATAACCACGGAGAACTGCTTCTTGGCTGCGTGCTTGATCGACTCTTTAGCAACCTTTACCGGGTCACCCTTGCCGTTTCCTGGCTCCGGCGCGAACACTTCAACACCGGCTCGCTCACCAACTACCTGCAACTGGTTGACCGCATTTGGGCGTTGAAGATCGGCCGCCACAAGCATCGGGGTTTGTCCTTGATCCTTTAGCCACTTGGCGAGTTTTCCAGCGAGAGTGGTCTTTCCCGAACCCTGAAGACCAGCCAGCATAATTACGGTTGGACCGGTTTTGGCAAAGTTTAGTTTTCGCTGTTGGCCGCCGAGGATGGTCACCAGTTCTTCGTTGACGATCTGAACAACCTGCTGGGCTGGGTTTAGTGCCTTGTTTACTTCATCGCCAAGCGCTCGCTCGCGAATGGCGTTGATGAAAGCCTTAACAACATTCAGAGCGACGTCGGCTTCTAGCAGGGCGCGACGAATCTCGCGAAGTGTGGCGTCGATGTCGGCTGCACTCAACTTGCCCTTCGTGCGAAGGTTTTTGAATGTTTCGACCAGGCGGTCGGAGAGATTGCCGAACAAAGCCACTTCTAGCTCACCAATCCGCGAGCGAACTCGCTAGCTTCAAAAAACGCAAAGTCGGCGATGCCCTCTCCGACTCCTACAAGTTTTACAGGGATGCCCAGTTCCCGCTGGATTGAGTAAACAATTCCGCCTTTGGCAGTGCCATCAAGCTTGGTCAATGCGACACCGGTGACCTTGGCAACCTCCGCGAAAGCCTTTGCCTGAACCATGCCGTTTTGCCCGGTGGTGGCGTCGATAACCAATAGCACTTCGGCAATCTCGCAGTTCTTTTCAACCACGCGACGAATCTTCTCGAGTTCATTCATGAGGTCGACCTTGTTCTGGAGTCGGCCGGCAGTGTCGATGATCAAGACATCCGCCTGTTGTGCGATAGCAACTTCGGTTCCCTCAAATGCCACCGATGCTGGGTCTTGCCCTTCGGTCTTAGGCCTCACCAGAGTAGCGCCGGCACGCTCTGCCCAGGTGGCAATTTGGTCAACCGCTGCGGCGCGGAAGGTGTCGGCTGCGGCGATGACCACCTTTGAGCCAGCCTCGGCCAGATACTTGGAGAGTTTGCCAATCGTGGTGGTCTTGCCGACGCCGTTTACACCGACAACTAGAACCACGTAAGGCAATTTCCCAGACGATAGATTCAACTCTTTATCGGAGCGTTCCAGGTTCTCGGTTATTAGATCAGCGAGGATCTTTTTCAGTTCAACCTCGGTGGCTGCGCCCGATTTTTTGGCACGCAACTTAACCTCGGTAACAATCGACTCGGCTGCGTCGACCCCAAAGTCGGCTTGGATTAGCACATCTTCAAGTTCGTCTAGGTTTTCAGGATCAAATTTGATTCTGGTGAACAGGCTTTTGATGCCTTTGGCAAAACTGCGCTTGGGAAGAACGACCTCGACCTTTTCAGGTTCGGCAACCAATTCCGGCTCGGCAATAACCTGTGGCTCTGGTTCAAAAACTCCTTCAGCAACAACATCTGGCGCTGGTGCAGGCTTCGGCTTCGGCTTTGAGAAGAATGTGCGTTTCGGCTTTGGCTCGGCGACTGCCGGTTCGGCAACCTCAACTTCTGGAGCAGGAACTTCCTTATCCTTTTTCTTCCAGAACAGGAATCCCACGTTAGGCGCTTTCCACTAGTCGTTGACCAACCACGGCCGAGACGCCATCTTGGCGCATCGATACTCCGTACAGCGCATCCGCGATTTCCATGGTGCGCTTTTGGTGCGTCACAATAATGAGCTGAGAACTCGATCTGAGGTCTTGGAAAATCTGGAGCAATCGCCCTAGGTTGGCATCGTCCAGGGCTGCTTCGACTTCGTCCATGACATAGAACGGCGACGGACGAGCCTTGAAGATTGCAATAAGAAGGGCCACCGCAGCGAGCGAGCGCTCACCACCGGATAGCAGCGAAAGGCGTTCAATGCGTTTGCCAGCCGGCTTTACGGTTACTTCGATTCCCGTGGTCAGCATGTTTTCTGGATCGGTTAGGAAAATCGAACCGGTACCGCCAGGGAAAAGGACTGGGAAGACTTTTTCAAAAGCAGCCTTGGTGTCGGCGAATGCGTCCGCGAAAATCAACTGCATCTTTTCATCGAGTTCGTCGATGATCTGCATGAGGTCTTTGCGCGTTTGAGTAAGGTCGGCTAGCTGTTCGGTCAGGAATTTGTGGCGTTGTTCGAGTGCAGCGAATTCCTCTAGGGCTAGCGGGTTAACTCTTCCCAACCGATCTAGTAATCGCTCGGCGTCTTTGAGGCGTTTCTGCTGCTCATCACGGTTGTATGGCTTGAAGCCGGATTCCGAATTTTCATCCGGAACCTGCTGCGCGGGTCCGTATTCGGAAATCAAAACGTTTTGCTCTAGCCCGAGTTCATCGTAGGCGCGACTGACCAAATTGGCGAGGTTCAACTTCTTCTCGTGATTGATCAGTTCAATATCGTGAACGCTCTGCGTGAGTGCAGAAAGGCGTATCTGAAGTTCGGCTGTCTCCCCGCGAAGCTTTACCAACTCGGCGTGCTGGCCGCTTCGAGCATTTTCTAGCTGACCAAGTTTGACCTTCACGCTAGCGGTGGCATCGCTGATTGAATCCATGATGCGAGGCAAGAGCCCTAACACCAATTGTGCGGAAGTGAGTTGCTTAGCTTGGGCCTCGGCCGCCGCGCGAGCACGCTCGAGAGCCTCTTTGGCCTCGAACACCTGAGCGCGCAATGTTTCGGCGCGCACTTTCTCAACGCGCAAGCGTTCAACGGCAGCACCAAGGTCTACTCGAACTTCCAATTCGGATTGGCGTTCCTGCTCCAAATTGTCCGCGAGTGTTGAGCGTTCGGAGGCATCTACCGATGGGCGCTCTTGAGATGCGAAGTCGTCGTGGATCTTGATGGCGGCAGCAAGTTGACCCTCGGCTTCTGCGATTTTCTCGGCGGCCTGCACGGCAACAGTTGCAAGGCGATCCACTTCGCTGGTGGCGGCCTCCACGGCAACGCGTAAACGACCAAGCGCCTCGGCGTTCTGAGCGCGCTGAGAATCGTGCTCGCTCAGCGACTGATGCGCCCTCTCCGAAGAGGTTTTGGCCGCATCTTCTGTGGCGCGCGCCTGCACCAAATCACCTTTGATGTTTTCGATTGTCGCTTGTACCTGCGCTAAACGCTTTTCGGCGGCGTCGCGTTCGGCAACCAATTCAACCTTCGACGGCTTCTTTCCGGAACCTCCGCGAACCACAGTTTCGGTCAGCACATCTCCATCGAGCGTGATGAGCGTCTTCGACATCGCAGTCTTGTCGGCTCGATAGAGTTCCTTGGCGGCATCGATGTCATCGACGATTATCACGCCGGCCAGTAGGTTGAGAATTCCGGTAGCGGCAGAAACCACTTCGGTAGCGTTTCGAACACCGCCAACTTTAATTTCGCTAGCCGCCGCGAGTTTGGCATCTACGTCGGCTACGACGAGTTCCACCCGGCCGCCATCTTGGGTTTTTAGGTGAGCAATGGCTTCCAGGCCGGCATCCCGGTTATCGGCAACTAGTGCATCGGCCAGCGGGCCGAGCGCCGCAGCGATTGCTGCCTCAAAACCGGGAGCAATCTGCATGTGCGAGGCAACCAAACCTCGGATGCCGCGAAGGCCGGCCTTGGATAGAACCGAGGCGCCATCTTTTTGTTCGAGAGTTAGGTTGAGCGCAGAGCGCTTTGCCGATAGTGAGTCTCGCTCGCGTTCGGATTCGTGAAGGCTTTCACGCAGTGATTCGATCTTTGCGCCAGCTTCAGAAACGGCCTTTTGTGCCGATTCGTAAGCCTGTTCCAGAGCGCTGTCTTCTCGACCACTTTCACCCTGGAGGCTCGACTCGAGGTTTGAATACTCATTTTTTGTAGTTGTTAGGCGCTCTCTGGCTTCCTGCAATGCTGATTCGTGTCGAACTAACTCTTCGCGAAACGATGCCAAACGAGACTCGGCAACTGCAGCCTCATTAGCAAGGCGAGATTTCTCAAGGTCGAACGCCGAGATGAGTGAGTTCTGTTCGGCAAGCTGGTTGTCGAAAACCTCGAGCGCATCTCGAGCGATGTTTCGCTTGGCTTCTGCTTCGGAGAGTTTGATTTTGAGAGCTTCAACCGCTTCGGCGAGCTGCAAAGCCAACCGCTCAGCGTCATCCGCTTCGGCATCTATCTGGGCAGGGTCGATTGTCGCTCCGTTTACTTCCGCCTGCTGGGCAAGCATGGCAACACGTTGGTTTGCAATCGATAGGAGAGAGCGAAAACGTTCTCCGACCGAATCAAACTCGTATCCGAGCGACCTGGTTTGATCAAGTTCCGTTGAAACCTGAGCCGATTCAAGAACTCCAAGTCGCGCTGTGTTTTCACCCAGCACCTCGGCCAAAATATTGCGCTCGCCTTTTCGATCGGATTCGCTCTTTGCCGTTTCCTCAAGCGCCACGTGCAGCGTGTGAATGTCGTCTGCCAGCAATCGGGCCTTGGCATCTCGCAAAACTTGGGCAATACCTTGCGCCTCCCTGGCAACCTCGGCCTGCTGTCCGAGAGGTTTGAGTTGGCGACGCACTTCACCGGCAAGATCGTTGAGCCTAGTGAGGTTAGCCTGCATCGCTTCTAGTTTGCGAACCGTCTTCTCTTTGCGACGACGGTGTTTAAGAATTCCAGCAGCTTCCTCGATGAAGCCTCGACGTTCTTCCGGGGTGGCCTTGAGAACGCCATCCAGTTGACCCTGACCAACAATGACGTGCATTTCACGGCCGAGACCTGAATCTGAGAGAAGTTCCTGAACATCGAGCAGTCGACAGGGATCTCCGTTGATTGCATACTCACTGCCGCCGTTGCGAAACAGTGTTCGGCTGATTGTTACCTCGGTGTACTCGATCGGTAGCGCGCCGTCGGAGTTGTCGATGGTGAGTTGAACTTCAGCTCGACCGAGTGGGCCTTTGGTTGAGGTACCGGCGAAGATTACGTCTTCCATCTTGCCGCCGCGCAGGGTCTTTGCGCCCTGCTCACCCATCACCCAGGCAAGAGCGTCGACGACGTTAGATTTACCCGAACCGTTTGGGCCAACCACCGCGGTTACTCCGGGTTCAAAATGGAATGTGGTCGGCTGCGCGAAAGATTTGAAACCTTTGAGCGTGAGGCTTTTGAGATACAAGCTCGGTCACACTCCTTTAGGTTTAGCATTCGTTTGGGTTTCGGTTACCCAAACAACAAAATTACCCTATGGCTTGCGGAGTTTTTGACAGTTTGGGCAGATGTGTGAGCCGCGATTCATCCAGCTATCGCGCCTAATTGGTTTTCCGCATCGATTGCAGGGACGTCCGGTCATTCCATAGGCGTTTAGGGAGATTTCAAAGTAACCAGACTCCCCGTTAACGTTTTTGTACTGCTCGTCGAAACTAGTTCCGCCAACTTTTACCGCGGCCGCCAAAATTTCAGTTACGTGATTTATGAGTTCCTTGGTTTTTGAAAGGCTAAGCGAGTTTGCTGGCTGGTCGTAGTGCAACTTTGCTCGCCAAAGAGCTTCGTCGGCATAGATATTGCCAACTCCGCTCATGAGTTGCTGATCGAGCAGAATCTTCTTAATTCCGGCGGTGCGTTTGCGAAGTTTCGCGATTACCGATGAAACGTCGAAATACGGATCAAGCGGGTCTCTGGCTATGTGGGCAGCCGTGGTTGGGATACTCTCACCGGTTTCATCGGCTGTCGAAATTAGTTCGTCCAAGGC
>CALPUC020000038.1 GCA_943326655.2 Rhodoluna limnophila | reverse complement strand
GGCCCAACGCCTGACCCATAGTGAAGAACTTCGAGTCGCCGCCTCGGAGGCTCACGAGTTAATCTCCAGTGAGAATGAGCAAACCGACGCAATTGCTCTGGTTGGTAAGGCCAGGCGGATTCTGGAGGCCGCCGCCGTTAATGACCCTGAGCTTGGAAAAATTGCTGAGACTCTGCGGGAATTAGGTTTCCAACTCGGAGAAAATGCCGCCGCCCTGAGCGGCTATCTCGCTTCCAGTGAGAGCGGAGGAGCGGAGGAACTCGATCGGGTGCAACAGCGACGAGCAGAACTGTCTGCGGTCATGAAGAAGTACGGACCGACATTGGATGAGGTTTTGAGTTACTACGAGTCATCAGGTAGGCGTCTCCTTGATTTGGATTCTTCAGACGAACAGATCAGCGCGCTTTCCTTAGAGGTTGATCGACTATTCGCACAGGTTCAAGACCTTGCCGGACAGATAACCGCTGTTCGAAAACATGCGGCACTTCGTCTTGAAACCGCGGTCACCGAAGAGCTAAAAACGCTTGCGATGGGTGGAGCGACTCTCGTGGTTGCAGTTGATGCAGGGCACGATTATCAGGCTCACGGCGTTGATCAGGTGAGTATTCAGCTGGCTGCCTATCCAGGAGCCGAGCCAAGACCAATTGGTAAGGGAGCCTCGGGCGGAGAGCTCTCCAGAATCATGCTTGCCATCGAAGTCGTTCTCGCTCGTACTGAGCAGGCGCTGACCTTCATCTTTGACGAGGTCGACGCCGGCGTCGGTGGAGCTGCCGCTACCGAGGTGGGCCGCAGGCTTGCGCAATTAGCCAAGGTGGCTCAGGTAATCGTGGTTACGCACCTGGGTCAGGTGGCTGCCTTTGCTGATCAGCATCTCCGGGTTATGAAAACCGTGGGGGAGCAGTACACGGCATCTGACGTAGTAGCTCTGAACGGCGAAGATCGAGTTGAGGAAATCGCCAGAATGCTCAGTGGCATGTCGCAGAGCGACGTCGCCAAGGCCAGCGCTCGAGAATTGATTGCTAAGGCGTCGGAGTTCGCTCAGCAATAAATATTTGCTTGGCGTTTCGCGCGCCTGTCTTGTTCCAATGGCCAAGACCTTTGATAAACTGATATTCCATGGCAGACACTAAGAACCATGGCAATGTAAGACACATCTTCGTCACCGGAGGTGTCGCTTCTTCCCTCGGTAAAGGCCTCACTGCCGCCAGTTTAGGAAATCTTCTCACCGCCCGTGGCGTCCACGTGGTTATGCAGAAACTCGACCCTTACCTAAACGTTGACCCAGGCACAATGAATCCTTTTCAACACGGAGAGGTTTTTGTAACCGAGGACGGCGCTGAGACCGATCTGGACATCGGCCACTATGAGCGTTTTCTTGACATCGAGTTGGCCCAGTCGGCCAACGTGACCACCGGTCAGATTTACTCCCGAGTTATTTCTCGCGAGCGTGCTGGGGAATACCTCGGAGACACCGTGCAGGTAATCCCGCACATCACCGACGAAATTCAGCGTCGAATGAGATTGCAGGCTTCAGAATCTCCAGCCCCAGATGTGATCATCACCGAAATCGGCGGAACCGTTGGCGACATCGAATCTCAGCCATTTTTGGAAGCTGCTCGCCAGTTGCGCCATTCGATCGGCCGCGACAACGTCTTTTTCGTGCACGTTTCGCTGGTTCCATACATCGGTCCTTCTGGCGAACTGAAGACCAAACCAACGCAGCACTCGGTGGCAATGCTTCGTAGCATCGGTATTCAGCCGGATGCAATCGTATTGCGCAGTGACCGCGAGCTTCCAGAGAGCATCAAGAAGAAAATCGCTCTAATGTGTGACGTTGAGTACGAGGCCGTAATCAACGCAGCTGATGCTTCGAGTATTTACGACATTCCATCCGTACTAAACGATCAGGGTCTCGACTCCTACATCGCGAAGCGCATTTCCCTGAAGATCAAGGATGTCGACTGGACCAGGTGGAAGACAGTTCTCGATGCCGTTCACAACCCAAAGCACGAGGTGACGATTGCTTTAGTGGGTAAATACATTGACCTACCAGATGCCTACCTGTCGGTAACAGAAGCTCTTCGTGCCGGGGCATTTGCCAACCAAACCAAGCTCAACATCAAATGGGTCGCTTCAGATCTTTGTGAAACTCCCGAAGGTGCCAAAGAGCAACTTTCCGACGTAGACGGCGTCTGTGTGCCAGGCGGATTCGGCGTTCGTGGAATCGAGGGTAAGCTCGGCGCGCTCAAGTTTGCTCGAGAAAACCTGATTCCGACATTGGGTCTCTGCCTCGGCCTGCAGTGTATGGTCATTGAATTTGCTCGAAACAAGGCCGGCTTGAATGGCGCATCGTCTTCCGAGTTTGATGAAAACGCCAAGTATCCGGTCATAGCAACAATGGCCGAACAGGTCGACATTTTGAAATCGGGCGATCTCGGCGGAACCATGCGGCTCGGAACCTACGATGCCAAGCTGATTCCAGGATCGATTGTCGCCGAGGTTTACGGAAGCGTTGATGTGAACGAGCGCCACCGTCACCGTTATGAAGTAAACAACCAGTATCGCGACCAAATTGGGTCTGCCGGTCTGGTGTTCTCAGGAACTAGCCCAGACGGTAGTTTGGTTGAATTTGTTGAACTCCCCAGAGAAGCGCACCCCTACTATGTTGCCACTCAGGCTCACCCGGAGTTCAAATCGCGCCCTACCAAGCCACACCCGCTGTTCCAGGGTTTGATTGACGCAGCCTTGGTGCGTCAGGAGTCTTCGCGGTTGTTCGAAGTGGCTGATGCCTAAAGACGCTTCACTTAGACGGTTAATCGACGCTTACCTGCGCCACCTAACCATCGAACGAGGGATGTCGAAGAACACCATTGCAGCATACGCAAGGGATTTGGCGCGTTACGAAGAGTTTCTGCTTCAGCAAGGGCTAACCGAGCCGGAAAGAATTACCAAACAAACAGTTTCCGAATTTGGCGAGCAATTGGTGAGCAAATTTGGCTTGAAATCCTCATCGGTAGCCAGAGTGCTATCGGGGGTGCGCGGACTTCACCGGTTTTGGCTGATTGAAGCGGTAACTCCGGGCGATGTTTCGGCCACTGTGAAGCCGCCAGCCCCAGCAAGACGCCTACCGAAAGCCATTTCTCTAGCCGATGTCGAAAGACTCTTGACCGCCTCCGGGCCGGAAGCGGGAGACGAGGACGCCATGGCACTCAACCCGGTTCGGGTGCGTGATCGAGCGCTTCTTGAGCTGCTCTACGCCACCGGAGGACGCGTGAGCGAGATTATCAACCTCGATCTCGATGATTTGATTGACCCCACCCTACTGAGACTCTTTGGTAAGGGTGGGAAAGAGCGAGTGGTTCCAGTTGGTTCTTACGCGCAGCGGGCTTTGGAGAACTATCTTGTGCGAGTGCGCCCCACATTAGCCTCCGCAGGCAGGGGGACACCGGCGCTTTTTCTCAATCAACGTGGATCAAGACTTTCTCGCCAGAGCGCCTGGCAGATCATCTCAACAGCGGCCGAGCTGGCCGGTTTGAGCGGACACATCTCACCCCACACGTTGCGCCACTCATTCGCCACGCATCTACTGGAAGGCGGAGCTGATGTGCGGGTAGTTCAGGAGCTTTTGGGACATTCTTCTGTGGCAACCACCCAGATCTACACGCTGGTAACTGTCGACGCTCTTCGAGAGGTGTATGCAACCGCGCATCCGCGGGCTCGGCGGTAAACTAGAACACAGAGATCAATCCCGGAAAGGGGGACCCCATGGCAAGCTCAAAACCAGCTGACACCAGATTTCCGAAGCCTAAGCCGCTTAGCAGCCATGGTCCCGCCCGCATTATTGCCATGTGCAACCAAAAAGGCGGCGTTGGCAAGACCACCACATCCATTAACTTGGGCGCGGCACTGGTTGAGTATGGCCGTAAAGTCCTTCTGGTTGACTTCGACCCACAGGGCGCTCTTTCCGCAGGCCTGGGAATCGTCGCACACGATGGTCTGACTATCTTCGATCTCATGCAAAACGAAGAATTGAATCCACACGATGCGATTCGCAAAACTTCTACCGAGAACCTCGACGTAATCGCGGCCAACATCGATCTTTCCGCAGCCGAAATGAATCTAGTCAACGAGTTTGACCGAGAGAAGATTCTCAAGCGCATTCTCAAAAAAGTTTCAGGCGAATACGATGTTGTGATTATCGACTGCCAGCCATCGCTCGGGCTTCTAACGGTGAACGCTCTTACTGCGGCACACGGCGTCATTATCCCGTTGGCATGCGAGTTCTTTGCGCTTCGCGGAGTGGCAATTCTTGAGGGAATCATCAAGAAGGTGCAGGCGAGGCTAAACGAAACTCTGGTTTTAGACGGCGTTCTGGCCACGATGTACGACTCCCGCACCCACCACTCGCGTGAGGTTATGGAGTTACTGCTGGACAAATTTGGCGACACCGTATTCAAAAGCGTCATTTCCAGAACTGTTAAGTTTCCAGATGCAACTCGCGTTGCCGAACCAATTACCAGCTATGCCCCCACCTCGGAAGCTGCGGAGGCTTACCGAACTGTGGCCAGAGAACTAATTTCTCGTGGTGGCGCTCCTTAACCAAGAGCTGACCGAAACAAAGTCCGGTTTTGCGGTCAGCCTTAGCAATTTTGATGGACCTTTCGACCTCTTGCTCAGCCTGATTTCTAAGCACGAGGTAGACATTACGGAAGTCTCGCTATCGAAAGTTACCGATGAGTTCATCCAGTATTTGAAGCAACTTGATTCAGAAGAAGAGCTGGACCAGGCGTCTGAGTTCATCGTCGTGGCAGCAACCCTGCTGGATCTAAAGATTGCCGGCCTTTTGCCAAAGGGTGAGGTAGTTGATGCCGAAGACGTCGCTCTGCTCGAGGCCAGAGATCTTCTATTTGCTCGTTTGCTTCAATACCGAGCGTTCAAAGAAATCGCGTCTTGGTTCAACCATGCGCTGAATCTAGAAGGTTCACGGATTTCGAGAGATGTTCGCATGGAAGAGCGATTCCGCGATCAAAAGCCGGAGTTGGTTTGGAATATGAACCTCACCGATTTTGTCCAACTAGCCGAAGAAACTCTAACCCCCAAGGAAATTCCTTCGGTCGGACTCACTCACCTGCACGCCTCAAGAGTGAGCATTCGAGAGCAGGCTGCCGAGTTAGTAAAGATTCTGCGTTCCAAGCGAACCACTACATTTTTTGACCTCATTCGCGAAATCAAAGACCGCTCGGTAGTGGTGGCCCGTTTCCTGGCCATTCTCGAGCTTTATCGAATGTCGGCGCTGTCTTTCGAACAAGCTACTCCACTGGGTGATTTGCAGTTGACCTGGCGAGCGGAATCATTCGATGACGAACAACTTTCAGCACTTGGAGCCGACTATGACGACTAGCGAAAATAACCAACCGATTGCCGAAGATAACCTACATTCGGCAATTGAAGCAATTCTTATGATTACCGATGCGCCCGTGTCGCTGGTGGCGTTGGCCACGGCCCTAGAGCAACCGGTGAACGTTGTTCGCGACATCGTGCTGGAGCTTCAAGCCGACTTCAACGGCGAGAGCGGCGGACGTCCAAGAGGTTTTGAGCTTCGCGAAGTTGGGGGAGGTTGGCGTATCTTTGTTCGCGCCGACTTCGATTGGGCCATTCGCATGTTTGTGGCAAACGAGAACCCAACCAAGCTTTCGCAGGCAGCTCTGGAAACTCTTGCCGTGATTACCTACAAGCAGCCGATCAGCCGTGGGCAAGTAGCCTCGATTCGCGCGGTGAATGTTGATTCGGTGGTGAAGACCCTGCTCAGCCGCGGTCTGATCACTGAGCTCTACACAGACTCAGAAACCGGTGCCGTCAACTTCGGCACCACCGATCTAATGCTGGAACTTCTCGGCATAAATTCTCTCGACGAGCTTCCGCCGTTGAGCCCACACCTACCGGATGCGAACAGTAACTTTGACCTCTAACAACGAACCAATCCGCCTGCAAAAAGCACTGGCGTCGGCTGGAGTGGCTAGTCGCCGCGCCTGCGAAGACCTAATCGTGCAGGGTCAGGTAAAAATCAACGGGAAGTTGGTCACCGAACTAGGTAGCCGAGTCGACGTTGAAAAAGATCGCGTCACCGTGCGTGGAGTGCCGATCGTGTTCGACACCGGGCGAGTGTATCTGGCTCTGAACAAGCCAAAAGGCGTTATCAGCACAATGGCCGATGAGGAGGGGCGCCCGGATTTGACTCAGTTTGTTCTCGACTACGACCGAGTCTTCAACGTTGGTCGTCTCGATGGCGAAACCACGGGTCTGCTACTTATGACCAACGATGGAGATTTGGCTAACAAGCTTTCACATCCGAAGTTCGGGGTCGAAAAAACCTATCTAGCGCTCATACACGGCATCGCCACGGAAGACACAATTCACAAGCTACTCAGCGGTTTCGAACTGGAGGATGGTTTTATCAAGGCCGATCGGGCGCGCTTGGTTGACCAGTCAAAGGGTTACACGATGATTGAGTTGGTGCTCCACTCCGGCCGTAATCGAATCGTGCGACGGATGTTTGAGCACATCAACCTGCCAGTCGTTGATCTCGTTCGCAAGCAGTTTGGGCCGATTTACCTGGGTGGACTAAAACTTGGTCACACCCGCCAGTTGAGTAAACTTGAGATTGGTGAACTTTTGAAATTTGCCGAAGGGGTTAAGCCCCGAGCACCCCGTCCCCGCGATAAATCGGCAGTAGCTAAGAAAAGGCGATAGAGATGATTAGAGCCATCCGTGGAGCCATTCAGCTCGATGTTGATGAGCGCTAACATCTCCTCAAATCCACTGCGGAGTTACTCTCGAAGATTTTGCACGCTAACGACATCGATAACTCGTCGCTGATTTCAATTTTCTTTACCGCCACCCCAGACATTCGCAGCGAGTTTCCGGCCGTAGCCGCTCGTTCGCTCGGCCTTGGCGATGTACCTCTACTTTGCTTTGTGGAAATGGATGTTGAGGGAGCCCTCCCTAGAACGCTTCGGGTCATGGTTAATGTCGATACCGACAAGGCGCGTGGCGAGATTCAGCACATTTACCTTCGCGGAGCCACTGCACTTAGGCAGGATTTGGCTCAGTGAGCAACGGAAGAATTCAAGGCTCGGTTCGAATTGTTGGAACGGGACTTATCGGTACCAGCATTGGTTTGGCGCTAACCAAACTCGGCGTAAGCGTTCTGCTAGCGGATGCGTCGCCGGGCAATGTTCGGCTGGCTAGCGATTACGGCGCAGGTGCGCCAGCAGGCGAAAACGACCACCCACAGCTGATTGTGGTTTGTGTGCCACCGGACGTAACCGCGTCGGTAGTTAGCCTCGAGCTTTCTCAGTTCCCAAATGCTGTGGTCACCGACGTGGCCTCGGTAAAAAGCCCAATTCTTGTAGAACTCACTAAGGCAAAAGCCGATTTGAGTCGCTACGTGGGTTCTCACCCGATGGCCGGTCGAGAGAAGGGCGGAGCCGCCTCGGCTAGAGCCGACATTTTCGTTGCCCGACCTTGGGTAATCGCCGAGCACCCCGATGCTACCTCCGAAGCCTTGCAGTTGGTAGAGCAGTTAGCGCTTGATCTAGAAGCCGTGCCAATTCGGATAAGCCCTCTGGAACACGACCGCGCTGTGGCCCTGGTTTCGCACGCTCCTCAACTGGTTTCCTCACTGTTGGCCGCTCGGCTGGTTGGAGCTACCGGCGTGGAATTGGCCGGTCAGGGGCTTCGCGACACCGTGCGCATCGCCGCCAGCGACCCCAAGCTTTGGGTTCAGATTCTCGGAGCTAACGCCGCCGAAGTGCTCTCGGTGC
>CALPUC020000037.1 GCA_943326655.2 Rhodoluna limnophila | reverse complement strand
TGCCGAGTATGTTCATTTCTGGCTCCGCTCGTCGCGTTCAACTTTGCCATCGCGAAGGAAAACTCGGCGCGGTGCGCTAGCTGCGATCTCCAAATCGTGGGTGATGAGGATGATCGTACGGCCTTCTGCGTTGAGCTCTTTCAAAAGATCGATAACCTGAGATCCGGTCTTGGTGTCGAGTGCTCCGGTTGGTTCGTCGGCCAGCACTATCTCCGGAACTGTTACCAGAGCCCTGGCACTCGCAACACGTTGCTGCTGGCCACCCGAGAGCCGGTTGCGGTCGAAGTTCAATCGGTCTGCCAAGCCGAGCCGAGACAACATCTCGGTTGCTGATTGCTTGGCTTTTTTGGTGCTGATTCCCTGATACAAGAGTGGGGCCATGACATTCTCTAGTGCTGTCGTATTTGGAAGAAGCTGAAACTGTTGGAAAACGAAACCAATCGACCGCGAGCGCAAATTCGTAAGCTCATTGTCGTTGAGGTCTTTCGTGGCGGAGCCCGAAATTCTCACCTCTCCGGCACTAGGCCGGTCGAGGCAACCAATCAGGTTCATCATGGTCGACTTTCCACTTCCGGAAGGACCAACGATGGCAACAAACTCGCCGCGCTCAATGGAAAGGCTCACGCCGTCTAACGCAACAGTTGTTTGATCCCCAACCTGGTATTCGCGACGAACGTCTTGTAGTTCAACTACCTTAGGCACCGTCTCTGGCTCCCGGTGGTGGGCCAAAGTTAACTGGCGCAGGAACGTCTCCTTTGAGGCCGGTAATAACAAGGTCGCCAACCTTGAGACCAGCAATTACTTCGGCAAAACTGTCGCCAAATATGCCCAGTTGAACCTTGACACGCTTGACGGTCTGATTTCCACTGGCGTCTGAACTTAGAAGATCAACGAGAGCGTCTTCATCGCCAACAAGTGCGTTCAAAGGAACCGCAAGCACGCCGTCTTTGGTTAGAACCTTAATGTTTGCGGTCGCGCTCATACCGAATCGAGCACCTTCAGGTAAATCGGTAACCTTCAACAACACCTCGTATTGCTTGATGCCGCTAAGAGCCTGGGCCACCTGCCCAATTCGAGTTACGGTTCCCTCGAACGTAGCCGAGATGGCGTCGAGCTCAATCGTTGCCGATTGCTTCAAAGCCACTAGATCCGCGTCATACTCACTAACAAAAACGGAAACGACCGGGCTAGCAGAACCAATCGTCATAACTGCGCCCGAAGTTCTGAGCCCTGCCGTGGTGTCAATCGAACGAACTACACCGCTGGCAACAGCATTCACCCTCACGTCTTTACCCATGACGTCTGTATAGGTAAACAGCCACTGACCGGTTTTCACTGATTTGCCAACAGAAACTTTAACGCTTTTTATCTCAAGGCTTGCCCCGAATTGAACCGGCAGAGCCACCGAACCGTTAACCGAAATAAGGGTTGGCTGCTCGGCAGGGCCGTAGGCCAAAAGCCTTGTCTCGGCTAGTTGCCCATTTGCCGAAACCGTTTTGGTGACACTCGTGCTGGCGACCTTGTAGGTCTCGTAGTTGGGTTTAGCGGCCAACATAGGGGCGAAAACAAAGCCGGCGACGACTAACAACACCAAGCCGATAGCCGTGAATAGAGGCCAACGTTTCTTAAGCATGCTTTCTTCTTTCCTACCCCTGCGACGTATGTGACGTTTACTAGTTCACAATGGCATCGCAGTCTGGGAGATTCCTGATAACAAACTGCAAACGCTCTTATCTAAATGCCTTTGCGTTGAAGCTTCAGCCCTTCATCAACTTCTTTTCTCGCTTGCTCCACTTGCTTTCGAGCCGAGACCTCTGGAACCCCGACCTGCCAAAATGATCCCGTTTCAGAGAAGTCATCCGGTCTCACCTTGCAGACAATCACAACTGATTCAGTGCATTCGCGCGCTTTCTCGAGAGCACTCGAGAACTCGTGAAGGCTATTAACCTCGAAGGCAGTGGCGCCAAGCGCACTTGCATGAGCTCGGAAATCGACCCTGGCTTTGCTTCCGGTACCGAGAGAGTCGGCGAGCATGTTGTTATACGACGCGCCTCCCTTGTTGAGCTGCAGACGTTCGATAACAGCAAAGCCCTCGTTGTCGCAAACTATGAGAATCATTTTGTGACCTGAAAGCACAGAAGAGTAAAGCTCCGAATTTAGCATCAGGTAAGAGCCGTCGCCGACCATGGTGAACACCTGACCGGTTGGGCGCGCCATGGCAGCTCCCCAGCCTCCGGCAATCTCATAACCCATGCAGGAGAAGCCATACTCGCAATCAAAAGTGGCAATTCCCTTGCTCATCCAGTTGATGTTTAGTTCGCCGGGCAAACCGCCCGCAGCGGTTAGAACATAGTCTTCTGGTTCCGCAGCCTTATTCACCAGACCCACTAACTGGGCATAGCTTGGCGGCCAGATGCCGTCGTCGCTGGTTCGACCGTCAACGTACTTAATCAACTCAAGTTTCAGAGCACTTGCCCGATCAGTCCAAGCTTTGTCTGCTGCCCAATCGGCTAGAGCGTTAGTCAAATCGTTCAGACTCTCGAGAGCATCACCCACTACCGCCAGGGAGCGGTGTTTCGCGGCATCGAAACGAGCTGCGTTGATTCCAATCACCTGAGCATTTGATTCAAAGAGTGTCCAAGACCCGGTGGTGAAATCCTCGAGCCTTGTTCCAATCGCCAGCACCACATCGGCAGCACTGACCAACTCATTTGCCTCGGCCGTTCCGGTTACGCCCAGTGGTCCGGAATACCTTGGATGGGTTGCCAGCAAACTCGATTTACCGGCCACGGTTTCGACCACGGGTATGCCAAATCTCAATGCAAAGTCAGCCAGCTCTTGTTCGGCTCGCGAGTAATGCACACCTCCTCCGGCGATGATTACCGGGCGCTTGGCGCTGCGTATCACCTCTACGGCACGAGAAACCTGATTGCGATCTGGTCTGGGTCTAGCAATTTCATGAATCTTTGTTTCAAAAAACTTTGTTGGAAAGTCATAGGCTTCGGCAGCTACATCCTGTGGCAAACCGATAAACGCCGGCCCGCAGTCTGCAGGGTCCAGCATTGTGGCCAGTGCCTGCGGCAGAGAACTAAGCAACTGAGCGGGGTTATTGACCCGATCCCAGAATCTCACCACCGGCTTAAAGGAATCGTTCACAGTTGTTGACGGAACACCAAAGTGTTCGACCTGTTGGATAACCGGGTCGGGTAGTCGAGATGCAAAGGTGTCTCCCGCAATGAAAAGCACTGGGAGGCGATTAGCCATCGCAACCCCGGCGGCGGTAACCATGTTCGTTGCACCAGGGCCGATGGATGACGTGCAAACCATTATTTGCTGTCGACGCATGGCTTTGCTGAAGGCGGCTGCCGCCAAACCCATGCCTTGCTCGTTTTGACCGCGCCAAACTGGAATTTCAGTTCGATGCGATTCAAGGGAGTGCCCGAGGCTAGTTACGTTTCCATGCCCAAAAATGGCGATCACTCCAGGGAAAAGCGGTTTGTTTTCGCCATCGACAACGATTCGCTGGGCGATTAGAAACCTAACTATCGCTTCTGCCGCGGTAATCCTGACAGTGTCAGCCACCTTCTTAACCTTTTGCCAAATCGATTACCGGTTCCCAGGTTCGAGATTCCCACGACTTAATCACTGCTTCTTGAACACTGACAACGTCGACTGCCTCTCGGAAACTTGGGGAGAAAGTTCCGCCGGTGGCAAGTGCTTCCAAGAACGAATAATCTTCGATCGCAACAATATCCTCAAACCCGATGGCGTTGGCCTGCCCAGGCACGAATGCTCCATGGAAAGGGAATCGGTCGCCACCATAGATGGTTGTGTAGCCGGAATTTTTACTGTCGGTGAGCTGGTAATACTCCAACTCGTTCATTTTTTCCAAGTTCCAAGAGATGGAGCCTTTTGTTCCAAACACCTCAAACGCGTTTTGACTCTCTGGGCCGACAAGGGTTCTGCTGACCTCAAATGAACCCGTGGCGCCGTTTTCAAAAGTACAGAGAACGGAAGCGAAATCCTCGTTCTCAACTTCACCTTTTTTGTCCTCAGGTTTACCGCGACCATAGTGACTGGACGCTCCGGTTGGAAGTGGCCTCATCGGAATGGTTGTTTTCTTCATGCTCACGACTTCGGATATGTCTCCGACCAAGTACTGAGCGAGCGAAACACAGTGACTCAAAATGTCGCTTGTCACTCCGTATCCGGCCTGATCCATTAGAAATCTCCAGCTGAGTAGTCCCAGTTCGTCACTGCCGTACATTGACACAAATCGACCTCGGTAGTGAGTTATTTCTCCCAGTTCACCTGAAGCGATTAGGTTGCGGGTGTGCATAACGAGCGGTGCCCAAAGATAGTTGTAGCCAACACCGGTTTTGACTCCGGCAGCCTCTGCTGATTTGTAGGCGGCTACGGTTTGCTCAGGTTTTCCACCAATCGGCTTTTCACAAAAAACCGCCTTGCCGGCTGCGCAGGCTGCCTCAACCATGGGAATGTGCATCATGTTTGGCGCTGTGATCCAAACCGCATCGACATCGTCGGAGGCGATAGCCTCACTCCAATCCTCAACGGCTCTTTCAAATCCAAAATCGTTAACTGCGCGATCACGGCGTTCGGCCTCGGTATCTGCACAAACCACCAGTCGCGGTTCGAATGACCGTTCAGGGAAAAGAGATGGGATTCGAAGTACCGACCGACTATGCGCCTGTCCCATCCAACCAAGACCTAGAACCGCTATGCCGATTTCTTTTTTCATTCTTCTCTCCTGTTTTTATTTGGACCCTCAGACGTCGTCCAAGGAAGCCTTGGGTCTTGCTCTTGATTGAGCCAGTTTTTTCGGATGTATTCATGTTCTGGGTCGTCGCAAAACGACATTGTTCTGGCCAAACCGGGACCGGCCAGGATATTCAGGAAATACATCGGGTATTCGGGCGGCGCCGTGGTTGGGCCGTGATAACCCTCAGGCACGAGATATACGTCTCCATCGTGCAGTGTGACGGTTTCATCTTTCGAACCATCAACCGTGTAAACGTGAAAAGAACCCTGCCCCTTAGCCGAACCGTGGTGGCTATCGATGCTGCCGATCCGGAAGTAGTAGATCTCCTCGTTTGTGAACGAGCAATCGCCAATGCCGTCGTGCCGATGAGGTGGCCAGGACGAAAGATTTCCGCCAGGGGTAATGACTTCGCAAACATTGATCCGGTGCGCTCCCACGAATGATGTGGGCGTTGCGATATTCGTTACCTGGCGAGATGCTTGGCCGGCCCCGCGAACCTCAACCTCAACGCTGTCGGCACTAATTTGGGCGACTGGAAAGCTTTCGGTTGCGCGTGCGGTGCAAATTGCTATCTCTCCGCTGGCTCCGCTAATGCTCACTTTCGACCCAACGGGAACATACAGGTGATCTGACACCGAGTGGAAAACACCGATGCGACCAGCCAAGAGGAACTTTTCCCCGTCGACAGTGACCGAGACAGCCTGAGCCGAAAGCGGCAGAATAATCGCCTCTTCATTTGTTAATTCGATGTCTATGGGCTTTTGGTCTGAGAGCTTGAAAACTCTGAGACCGCTATATTCCCAGCCGGCCAATTCCGGAGTGATAACAACTTCTGCCCCGTCGGCACTCAATTCACCGTTTGGATAAAACCACTTCATTTACTAACCGCCTTTGACTCGGAAAAACCTGGATGAACAATAGCGGCCGCCTTCTCGATAGCCTGGCTGGAATTTCCATCGCTCGGATACAGCAGCGTTCGCCCGGCAACTAATCCACGAACATTGGGCTCGGTCATGGCTTTCGACCACTGATCAAATATTTCTAGAGGATTCCCCTCTGGTTCTCCGCCAAGCATCAGGATTGGGAGAGAAGTTGTGCCAGCAATTTCAGCCATCCGTTGGCTCGGAGGAATTTTCAGCCACGTGTACGCCGAAGACGAACCCAAGCCGGAAGCGATTGCAACGACTTTGGCCAGCTCTTCGTCGCTGGTGTTCAGGATTGCCTGTCCTGACTCGTTTTTTAGATAGGGAAGTGGCTCGATCATGGCCATCAATTTGTGATCAGCCAACTTTGTGGTTTGGGCCGCCACCATTTCCAGAGTTCTTGGCACGGAAGGGTCTGAGTAATCGATGCGCAGGAGAGTTTTTCCGCCGTCGAGACCTCTCGATAGCACGTGTTCTGCGTCGTAGGCACTCAACCGGTCGTCTAGTTCCCAACTAGCTCCGATGACACCACCGCGATTCAAGGTACCAATCGCCAACTTGTTGTCCAGAGCGCCGAGCCAGGCAAGTTCTTCCAAGATGTCGGCGCTAGCCAAAACGCCGTCAACACCCGGTGCCGCAAGGGCACTAACCAGACGATCGAGAAGCGTATATCGGTCTGCCATTGCCAGCGGGTCTGAACCAAGCGAGATTTTTCCGCGTGCAGTGTGATCAGAAGCAAGTATCAGTAGATTTCCATCGTTGCCAGGAATGGTTCTTCGCGGACGATTCAAAAGTGGTCGGGTAAAAGACTCTGGTTCGAAGATTCTCGCTTCAATTAGAGCGCTGTAGGTTTCTAGATCTAGCTTCATGAGTGCCTTTCCGTAATCTCGGCAAGTTCCTTTGCGGTTGGCATCGCGTCTGAGCAGGTTAGGGCCATCGAAACCAGGGCACCGGCTGCATTAGCCGCGGCCGCAATTCGCTCGAGGCTCCAGCCTTCAAGTAGCCCGTGACAGAGTGCCCCGCCAAAAGCATCGCCTGCCCCTAGCCCGCAAACGACATCGATTGCAATTGGCGACACCTGGATTCTTTCGGTGGCGCTTGCGAAAAGCGCTCCTTCGGCACCCAGTTTCACAATTGCCAAAGCCACCCCTGCCGCCAAAAGTGCATCAGCTGCGGCTCCCGGTTCGTCTGTGCCCAGAGCCATCAGGCACTCTTCTCGATTTCCGACAACCACCGAGGCGAGAGCAATCGCCTGCTGTGCCATAGCTCTTGATTCTTCGACGCTGTTCCAAAGTGAAGGGCGGTAATCCAAATCGAGAATGGTGAATTGGTCACGGCTGCGCATAGCCATCCAACTAAGCGAGCTCTGAGCGGTGGTGCCCATCGCTAGCCCGCTTTGACTTATCCATAAAATGCGGGTTTCTTTTATCAATTCTTCAGAAACGTCGTTCAGCTCAAGAGTTGTATCGGGGGCTGCCTCGCCGCGATAGAAAACTACCGTAGGCGATTCCGGAGGTGTTAGTGCAGCAAAAGCAAGCGGTGTTTGAGAGTTTGGCTGCACCTTCACCAGCTCCGTCGAAACCCCAAATTCACCCAAACGCCAACGGACGTATTCGCCAAAGGAATCATCGCCAACCTTGGTGGCCAGGGCAACCTTGTGGCCTAGTCGGGCGGCGGCAATTGCAACATTGGTGGGGCTTCCGCCAATAGATTTAGTGAAACTCTGCTGCCGATCGAAGCCAACGCCGGGTTCAACAGCGTAGAGGTCTACGCTCACTCTCCCGACGCTGATTACATCCATGGCTACTTATTTGCCTCGGCTACTTTTGGAGCCACAACATCAATTAGGTATTTCATCGATTCGGTAACCTGCAGCAGCGGGCCCTCGCCCAGCGCCGGCATTCCATCGGTTATTGCCGTGTCCTGCTCGATTACGTAGCGTCCTTGGTAGCCCTGCGTCTCCAAGGCTTCGACAACACCCAGGATGTCGACCGAACCCTGACCCAGAGGAGTGAAAAGACCATTCTGGGTAGCCTGCATTAATGAGATTTCACGACGAAGTACCGCTGGACCCATGGCCAGGTTTACATCTTTTAGGTGCACGTGCCCAACTCGGTCGAATGATTCCTTAGCGAACTTCACCGGATCCATTCCACCTAGCGCGATGTGACCGGTGTCGAGACAGAAATTCACATCGCAGGTATCGAGAACTCGGTTTATGTCGTCCTTTGTCTCGACCAGAGTTTGAACATGCGGGTGCAAGACCTGCTTCAGACCGTGCTCTTCGCAAATGTCATCGATTACGCCGAACATTTCTACCATGTGCTTTTGCTCGTCGGTTGAAAGTTTTTCCGGAAAC